>NZ_JBEZJQ010000029.1:0-125308 GCF_040653135.1 Actinomadura sp. NPDC048021 | reverse complement strand
ATGGTACTGCATGGGAGACCGTGTGGGAGAGTAGGACGCCGCCGGACACATATTGTAGAAAGGCCCCGCCGTTACCGGCGGGGCCTTTCTCATTTGTCGTGGTGGGCGGTCAGACGGGCCGGTGGGCGATCTGGATCAGGTTGCCGCAGGTGTCGTCCAGCACGGCCGTGACGACCGGGCCCATCTCGACGGGCTCCTGGGTGAAGCGGACTCCGAGACCGCGCAGCCGGTCGTACTCGGCCTTGACGTCGTCGACGTCGAACGAGGCGAACGGGATGCCGTCGGCGACGAGCGCTTCCTTGAACGGCTTCACCGCGGGGTGGCTGCTCGGTTCGAGAAGCAGATTGGTGCCGTCCGGGTCTTTCGGGGACACCACGGTCAGCCACCGGTCCTCGCCGAGGGGAACGTCGTGCTTCTTCTCGAACCCCAGTACGTCGGTGTAGAACCTGAGGGCCCTCTCCTGGTCGTCCACGAACACGCTCGTCAGTTTGATTCTCATCTCGGTTCCCTTTCGGCCTTCGTCGGTGCCGCCGTCACGGGCGCTCAGGGCCCGTGGCCCTGCGGAGCCACCGCTCGACGATGTACTGGAGCGGGCCGGTGTTGATGTAGTGGAACTTGTACCGGCCCTCGCGTCTGGTCTCGACCAGGCCGGCGGCCTCGAGGACGTCGAGATGCTGCGAGATCGCCTGCCGCGACGAGCCGAGCCCGTGCGTGGTCGTCAGGCGGCCGCAGATCTCGAAGAGAGTCTGGCCGTTCTGGCGGGTCAGCTCGTCGAGGATGGTGCGCCGGGTGGGGTCGGCCAACGCCTTGAACATGTCTCCCACTCACCCAACGTTAGGCAAGTGTGCGCTTGCCTGTCAAGATCGACCGTGCGGGGCTCCGCTACGAGGAGGTGCGTTGCCTTCTGGAACGGCTCGTGCCGGCGGCCGGACGGAGGGGTGCCGACCGGAGGAGCAGCGGTAGGGCGCTGGCGGCAAGGCAGATGAGGCCGGCCGCCAGAGTGGCCGCATGCAGGCCGCCCAGGGTGGCGTTGACCTTGTCCGTCGTGGGCGAGAGCGCGCCCGTGCGGGCAGTGGCGATGGCCGCCAGGCCGGCGGTGCCGATGCCCCCGAGGAACTGCGGCAGTTGCGACAGGCCGCCTGCGGCGCCCTGTTCGTCGTCCCGCAGACCGGACGTCATGGCGGTGATGAAGGAGACGACCGTCAGGACATGACCGAAGCCCATGGCGCCGGACGTGGTGAGCAGGAGAGGGAGTCCGCCCTCCACCGGAAGAAGGATCATCGCGCCTGTGCCGAGGCCCTGCACGGCGAGGCCGAGGCTCATGGCGCGTGCCCTGCCCAGCGCTGTGATCAGGCGGACGGCCAGCAGGCCCGCGACGAGGGCCGCGATGCCTTCCGCGAGGAAACCGGCGCCCGTGGCGAGAGCCGGGTAGCCGAGGACGTCCTGCATGTAGAGGCTGAGAAGGACCGTCGTACCGCCGCACATGCCGAGGGTGACGAAACCGACGAGGCCGCCCCACTTCACCGTCGGCCTGTTCAGCAGGTCCAGCGGGATCAGTGGGACCGGGTGCCGCCGCTCCACCAGGAGGAACGCGCTCAGGCAGAGCACGGCCAGCGAGAGGGACCCCAGCGTTGGCGCGCTCGCCCACCCTGCGTCCGCGCCCGTCGAGATGGCGTAGACCAGAGCGAACAGGCCGACGCTCGCCAGTACGGCACCGGGAACGTCCAGCCGGGCCGTGGCGCGGGTGCCGGTGTCTCGCGGCAGAGTGGTCGTGCTGAGCAGCACCAGGCCGCTGATGGCGGCCAGCAGCAGCATGGTCCAGCGCCAGTTCAGCCCGCTGGTGATGACGCCGCCGCCCAGGGTGCCGAGGACGAATCCCAGCGACAGCACCGCGCCGTTGACGCCCAGCGCCCGCGTCCGGCGAGGTCCTTCGGGGAAGGCCGCCGTCAGCAGCGCGACGGCCGTCGGAGTGATCATCGCGGCGGACGCGCCCTGGCCCGCGCGGGCGACGATCAGCGGTGCGGGCGCGCTCGCCAGTGCCGCCGCAAGGGAGAAGCCGCCGAACAGGACGACTCCGAGGGCGAACAGCCGGCGGCGCCCGACGATGTCGGAGACGCGGCCGAACAGGGGGAGCAGGCTCGCGGTCGGCAGCAGGCTCGCCGTCGCGACCCACTGCAGCGAACCGGTGGTCGCGAAGCCCAGATCGCGTCCTATCTCCGGCAGGGCCACGGTGACGACGGAGTAGTCCAGTCCCGTCATGAACGTGGCGCCGCACAGGGTGACCAGGGTCAGCCATTCGCGGCGGTCGAGTGCGCTGGAGCGCGCGAGCCGGATCGAATCGTTCGTCATGTTCGCCTTTCCTGATGTGTCGCGCCAGGGCGCATGACGGCGTCCCGGCACGGCCCACCCTGCGGCGAATCGCGAGCGCTACCCAGCCCCTCGCTGAGAGCACGCTTGCGGTGCCTACACCTGGCAGGTGCAGGCGAAAAAGGACGGAAGCGAGCATGCTGGACGGCATGGAGCAGCGATCCGAGCTCGGCGAGTTCCTGCGCAGCCGTCGCGCACGGCTCCGTCCCGAGGACGTCGGTCTGCCCGACTACGGCGGGCGGCGGCGCGTGCCCGGCCTGCGCCGCGAGGAGTTGGCGCAGCTCGCCGGCGTCAGCGCCGGGTACTACACGCGCCTGGAGCAGGGCCAGAGCCCCAACGCCTCGGAGGCCGTCCTCGACGCGATCGCCCGAGTGCTGAAGCTGGACGAGACGGAGCACGCCTACCTGCGGAGCCTCGCCCGTCAGAAGTCCGCACCGCGCAGGCGCCCGCGTCCGGAGCGGCTGCGCCCGGCCGTCCGGCTCATGGTCGGCGCGTTCGGCGACACCCCAGCTCTGATCATGGGCCGCCGCTACGACGTGCTCGCCTGGAACCGCGCCGCGCACGCGCTGCTCGCCGGGCACCTCCCCTTCGAGGCGCCCGACCAGCCCCATGCACGCCCGAACATCGCCCGCCTCGTCTTCCTGGATCCGCACACGCGCGAGCTGTACGCCGACTGGCGGACCAAGGCCCGGGACACGGTCGCGGACGTCCGGATGACCTCTGTCCGCCACCCCCACGACGCGGAGCTGACCGGCCTCATCGGCGAGCTCGCCGTGCACAGCCCCGAGTTCGCGTCACTGTGGGCGGCGCATCCGGTCCAGAACTGCGCCGTCCGGTACGTTCGCGAGTTCAGGCATCCGCTGGTGGGGGCGATGACGCTGAATAACGAGATCATGGAGCTGTCCAACGACGAGGGCCAGCGCATGGCGGTGTTCACCGCCGACCCGGGCACCCCTTCGGCCGCGGCCCTGAGCCTGCTCACGGGCATCGCCGACGAGATCGCCGACCCTCACCCCGGCGCGCTCGACTTCACTTCGGAGCGGTCACGCCCCGCGTAGCGGCCCCGGCCGCGGGGGCGCCGCCGGGGTGGCGGCTCGGCCGCCCCGCGGGCCGGATGCTCGCACACGGGGAACGCCTGGGCGGAACGGTCGAAGAGCGAGCCGCGTCCCATAGTCGGCCAAGGACAGATGAGGAGATCGCACATGCAGCACGCGTGAGACCAGCCCCCCGCCATCGTCCGTGTGGCGGGGGACTTCGACGTCTACACGGCCCCTGGTGTGCGAGAGGAACTGCTCGCCGCGATGAGGTGGCAGGGCGAGCAGGGCCCCCGCCACGTGATCGTCGACCTTGACGATGCCGACCACGTCGACGCGCCGGGTCTGGGCGTGCTGATGGGGGCTCACTACCGCCTGCTCGAACGAGGCGGGGGCGTTCTGCTCGTCTCCACTCACGAACGGCACCGCAGGCTTCACCGGCTGACCGGCATCGCGGAGCCGGTGCCGCCGGTCACCAAGGGCATTCCGCTCTACGACTCGGTGGAGCAGGCGCTCACCGCAGCCCAGCAGGACCGGCCGACCTGAGGGGACCGGTTCAGGCCAGCGCGTTGAAGACCGCCTCGGCGCGGTCGCGCTTGGCGTAGAGGTCCCACGCGGTGTCGGCGATGGTGTCGGGATCGAGGGTGGGGATGCTGAGGCCGTCCAGACCGTCCAGGCCGTCCTGCTGGGACGTCACCATCCGGTGGATGTCGCCGCGTTCGATCAGGCCGCCGATCGTCAGCGTCCCGGCGTAGATCCCTTTCTCGGTCAGGGCCGCGTTGAGCGTCAGGGCGTAGTTCCGCAGGGCCGCCGAGGAGAGCGCGAGACCGCCGAGCATGGGCATCGGGACGACCGCGCTGAGGCCGCCCGCGAACAGCAGCCCGCCGCCGCCGCGCTCCAGCATGCCGGGCAGGACGGCGCCGACCACGTCGATCGCGGGATACACCGAGCGCATCGCCTCCTGGGCGGCCGGCACGTCCGCCGAAGTGATGGGAACGGGCCGGGCGTTCAGATCCGACGCGCCGGGGCCGTAGTAGACGACGTCGACGTGGCCGATCCCGCGGAGCGCGGCGAGCAGCGCGTCGCGGTCGCGGACGTCCGCCGCGATGGCCGTGGCCTCGACGCCCTCGGCCTCCAGCGCCGCGATGTAGCCGGGGTGGCGCGCCCCGTTCCTGGACATGAGCACGATCTTGTGGCCTTCGCGTCCGAAGCGGTGGGCGACGGACATGCCGAGACCCGGTCCGGCCCCGATGACGACGGTCGTGGAGGACATGCGCAACTCCTGTAAGTTGAGGTTGGCCTCAATTTAGCATGAAACTTGAGGGTTTCCTCAACTTCGTAGGATGGAGGCATGGCCGGAAAGAGCAGGCCGCTTCGGGCGGACGCCGTGCGGAATCGGGACAAGCTGGTGGCCGCCGCCGCGGCCGTGTTCGGGGAACGCGGCCTGGACGCGCCGCTGGACGAGGTCGCGCGGAGGGCGGGCGTGAGCATCGGCACGCTCTACAACCACTTTCCCTCGCGTGAGAGCCTCTTCGACGCCATCTTCCCCGCCCGCCTGGCCGCGCTGGACGAGATCGTCGAGCGGTCCCTGGCCGATCCCGATCCCTGGAGCGGGTTCGTCGTCTACATCGAGGGGCTGTTCGCGCTGCAGGCCGAGGACCGGGGGCTCAACGACGCGCTCGCCCGGCGCTTCCCGCTCGCCCCCGAGTTGAACACCGCCTGCGATCGGGGATTCGGGCACCTGGTGACGATCATGGCCCGGGCCAAGGAGGCCGGCGCCCTGCGTCCCGACTTCGAGCCGCAGGACGTCGTGACGCTGATGTGGGCGATGTCGCAGGTGATCCGGGAGTCGGCGGACGTCGCGCCCGACGCCTGGCGGCGCTGCCTCGGGTTCTTCCTCGACGGGCTGCGCTCCGAGGCGGCGCGGCCGCTGCCCGTCCCGGCACTGACCCCCGAGCAGATCACCCGTTTCATGGCGTGATGCCGTGCGCTGGTGAGGCTCCCGCGCTCAGGCTTCCAGGTCGTTCAGGAGGGCTTGCAGCGCGTCCAGCTCGTCCTCGGTGAAGACGTGGATGCCGGAGCGGCGCAGGAGTGCGGTCGTCACGCCGGATCCGGGGACGGACGCGCCGGTGAAGGTGCCGTCGTAGACGCGGTGGCCGCCGCAGGACGGGCTGCCCTCCTTGAGCAGGGCGAGACGGGCGCCGGACCGCTGCGCGGCCTCCAGAGCGAGGCGGGCGCCGCGGAGGAACTCGCCGGTGACGTCGGCGCCGCCGCCGGTGACGACGCGGGCCGTGCCGTCGAGGACGTCGCCGCCGTCCCCGCCGACGATCTCGGCGGCGGGGCGGGGGACGGGCAGGCCGCCCGACACCTCGGGGCAGAACGGGACGAGGCGGCCCTCGGCGCGCCAGCGTTCGAAGGGGCCGCCGGACACCGGCTTGGCCGCGCCGTCGTAGCGGACGGGCCGCCCGGCAAGGCACGAGCTGACCAGGATGCGTTCCACGTCGCCCAGCCTATGCGGGGCACGACCCACAGCCCTCGCGGAAGTCGGAGCGGTGCGAGCGCCACGCCTTCGACCCGCGACACCCGAAGACGTCGCAGGTCGAAGGGGAAGCGGGTGGCGGTCCTACTGGCCGGCGCGGATGCGGTTGACGGCGATCTGGGCGACGCGGACGGCCGCGCCCGGGTTGAGGCGGACGCCGCGCCAGGCGAGGCGGCCGTGGGCGGGCGCGACGATGAGGGCCTGGTTCTTGGCGACACCGCGCATGATGTCGCGGGCGAGCTTCTCGGCCGTGTAGAGGCGCGGGGCCGCCTTGGCGATGTCGCCGGTGGCGTCGCCGCTCAGCGGGGTCTCGGGCAGGTCGGGGTTGACGTTGTGCAGCAGCGGGGTGTCCACGAAGCTCGGGCACACCACGCTGACCTTGACGCCGCGTCCGGCGGCCTCGGCGCGCAGGCCGAGGGAGAGGCCGACGACGGCGTGCTTGGTGGCGGTGTAGGGGATGCCGATCGGCATCGGGACGAGCCCGGCGAGCGAGGCGGTGTTGACGATGTGGCCGCGGCCCTGCTCCAGCATGATCGGGTAGGCGGCGTGGACGCCGTGCACGACGCCCTTCAGGTTGATGTCGATGGCGCGGTTCCAGTGGTCGAGGGTGAGCTCCTCGGCCAGCCCGCCGACCGCGATGCCCGCGTTGTTGAACACCAGGTCGAGACGCCCGTGGTCGGCCTTGACGCCCTTGTAGAGGTCGGTGACGGCGTCGGCGTCGGTGACGTCGAGCGCCGCGGAGGCGGCCTTGCCCCTGCCGAGGGTGTTCAGCTTGTCGGCGACCCGCGCGGCGCCCTCGGCGTTGATGTCGGTGACCACGACGGTGTCGCCGCGCGCCACCAGGGACGTGGCGATCGCACGGCCGATGCCGGACGCTCCTCCGGTCACGATCGCGATGCTCATTGCGCGCTCCGCTCGGTCGACAGCGGGTCCGGGCTCGGGGGTGGGGCGAGCCCGGACCGCACTGGCTAATTGGATCTTCTGTTCAATTGCGTGGATTGTAGGCGGCGGTGCGGGCCGCCGGTACTCACCGCGGCGACAAACTCGCCGCCGCCGACTCGTCCTCGCGCTCGCTCTGGAGGTGGCCGGGGCCGGGAGGCGGGTCAGGCGGCCCTGGCGGGCTCGACGGCGCGGCGCTGCTTGGGCTCGTCCCAGATGCCGAAGGCCTTCCAGACCTGCTTGTTCACCGGCGTGACGACGCCGAGCTCGGCCATCAGGTCGCGGATCTTGCCGACCGAGTTGGCGATCTCCGCCTGTGCCGCGTCGTTCTTGTAGGCGGCGCGGACGACGTCCTTCGGGATGCCGAAGTGCCGCACCATCGGCCCGGGCGGGGACAGCATGATCCGCGCCATCACGCCGAGGACGACGGGCGTCGCGATGCCGAGGATCCGGCGGCGGAACGGGTGCATGTTCGGGACCCGGTGCTTGAGGTAGTGCCGGGCGAACGAGATGTGCCGGGCCTCCTCCGCGATGTGGATCTTCATGATGGTCTCCTCCAGGGGGTGCTTGATGTGCCCGCCCTTGAGGGACTTGCGCTGGACGTAGTCGATGGGGTCCTCGCCGCCGAGCACGAAGACGAAGAACATCTCGGTGCTGACCAGCGGGATCCACGGGGCCGCCTGCGCGATGAGGTTGAGCGCGCGCGGCATGCCGCGGATCGGCATCTTCGTCCGGTTCACGAACTCCTGGAACATCATGCCGTGGTGACATTCCTCGGTCGTCTCGTGGTAGACGTACCGGAACTCGGGGCGGCCGTTCGGCAGCCGGTAGGCGTAGTTGAGCAGCCCGCGCTTCAGCAGGTTCTCGAACTGCAGCCCGATCTTCATCGCGGTGGCGACGCGCCAGAGGCCGATCTGCGACCGGACCTCCTGCGGCTGCGACTGGTACCACTCCGTCTCCCCGAGCCGGTCGAACGGCGGCAGCACCCAGCGCGGGTCGTTCTTGTCGACGAGGAACTCGGGGTCGTCCCAGGGGATGTCGGCGTAGGCCTCCCAGTGCTTCTCGACCGAGGCCTTGTTCAGCCGGTCGATGACGCCGAGGTACGACTTCTTGTCCTTGACCTGCTCGCGGACCTCGTCGGCGAGTTCGGTGGGGGCTTTCGGCATGGGGGACGCTCCCTCGGGGTGGTGCGGTCGGCCGGGGCCGATGTGTGACGGGTCGTGGCTAGGGGCCGGTGCGGGGCGGGGCCTCCGCCTGGCCCCGCTCGGGGACGATCAACTGCGCGACGTCCTTGACCTGGCGCAGCACCGCGGCCTGGTGGCCGTCGGCGTCGTCGTCCAGCGCGTTCTGGATGGACAGCCCGACGAACATGGCGAACAGGGTGCGCAGCGTCGTCGAGACGAAGTCGGGGGCAAGGGTGTTGTCGGGGAACAGCCGCTCGAAGGTCTCCGTGATGACCTGGAGGATCCGCTCGTTCAGGTCGCGGCACAGCGGCCGCAGCTCGTCGTCGGTGCGGGCCGCCACCGCCAGCTCCATGAGGGCCTTGGCCGGGCGGCCGCGGAACACCTCCCAGAGCAGGTCGAGCGCCCCCGACACGTTGCGGCGCTCCGCCGGCAGCACCGCGAAGGCCGTCTCGTAGGCCAGGCGCTGCGCCTCCAGCAGGTGCTCCAGCGCGGCCGCGACGAGGACCATCTTCGTCGGGTAGTGGTGCTGCTGCGCGCCGCGCGAGACGCCGGCGCGGCGCGCCACCTCCGTGGTGGACGTCCCGGCCCAGCCGAGGTCCACCAGGCACTCCGTGGTGGCCTCCAGGAGCCTGGCCTGCGTGCGCGACCGGCGCTCCTCCTGGGTGCGGCGCCCGGGGGAGGCGAGCCGGTGACGTCTGCGGCTGCTTACTGACACGCTCCGAAGGTACGAGCGCGACATACATGCAATCAAGCCTGCATGTATGTTGCCCGCATCACAATTGGACGCCGGGTCTTATTGATCTTCGCCGGCCGGCCGTACCGCGCCGGACGTACCCGCGGCGGGCGCGGGCCTCCCCGGGGAGCAGGCGCAGTGCATCTCCTGGCCCGACGACGGGCCCCGTGGCGTGAGGCCACGATCCCGGTCATGGGAAACGCAGCGGAAGCAAGGCGATCGATCGCCGAGGACGCCGGCGCGGGCGGCGCCCGCACGGTGGGCCTCGGCAAGGTCTACGGGTCCGGCGCCATGGCGGTGCGGGCGCTCGACGACGTCAGCGTGGAGTTCCCGGCCGGGCGGTTCACCGCGATCATGGGTCCGTCCGGGGCCGGGAAGTCCACGCTCATGCACTGCGTCGCGGGCCTGGAGGACGCGACGTCCGGCAGGGTCTACGTCGGCGGCCAAGAGCTCGGGGCGCTGTCGGACCGCCGCCTGACCCGGCTCAGGCGCGAGCGGATCGGGTTCGTGTTCCAAGCGTTCAACCTGCTCCCCACGCTGACGGCGCGCGACAACATTCTCCTGCCCCTGACCCTCGCGGGGGCGGGTCCGGAGCGGGAGTGGCTGGACACGGTCGTCCGCGTCCTGAAGCTGGGGGACCGGCTGTCGCACCGCCCGGCGGAGATGTCGGGCGGGCAGCAGCAGCGGGTGGCGCTCGCACGCGCCCTGGTCACGCGCCCGCAGATCGTGTTCGCGGACGAGCCGACCGGCAACCTCGACTCCCGCACCGGCGCCGAGGTGCTGGCGCTGCTGCGCGACGCCGTGGACCACCTGGGCCAGACCGTGGCGATGGTGACCCACGACCCGGTCGCCGCCGGGCACGCCGACGCGGTGGTGTTCCTCGCCGACGGCCGGGTCGTGGACGTCATGGACGCCCCCACGGCCGACCGCGTGCTCGACCGCATGCGAGGGCTGGGGGACCACCGATGACCGGGCTCGTCTTCAAGGAGCTGTGGGGACGCAAGCGCCGCCTGGCCGGCTCCCTGCTGGCGGTCTTCCTCGGCGTGACGTTCCTGACCGGGACGCTCGTCCTGGGCGACACCCTCGCGGCGAGCATCGACGGGTACGTCTCCAGCGCGTACGGCGACACGGACGTGGTCGTCAGGAACGCGACCAGGGTGAGCGACGCGCCGTGGGGCGCGCGGGGGCAGATCGACGCGTCCGTCCTGGACCGGGTGCGCAGGGTGCAGGGCGTCGCCAACGCCGAGCCGACCATCGAGGGGTCGGGGCAGCTCCTCGCCAAGGACGGCACGGTGATCCAGTCGCGCGGCCCCCGGACGGCGGGCAACTGGAAGACCGACCCGAAGCTCAACCCCTACCGGCTCGCCGAAGGGCGGGCGCCCCGCGCGCCGGACGAGGTCGTCATCGACAAGATGTTCGCCGACGAGGGCCGCCTGAAGGTGGGGGACCGGACGGCGGTCCTCACGCCGGAGAAGGTCCCGGTGACCGTCGTCGGCATCAGCATGTTCGGCGACGAGGAGGCCTTCGGTGAGACGTCGTTCACGGCCTTCTCCCTCGAAGGCGCCCGCACCCACGTCGCGAAGGGCGCCGACCGCATCAGCGGCGTCTCCGTCCGCGCGCAGGACGGCGTCGACCAGGCGGAACTGGCGTCCCGCGTGCGGGCGGCGCTGCCCGCCGGAGTCCAGGCCCTCACGAAGGAGGCGCAGGTCGAGGAGGGCATGAGCCTCGTCCAGAACGGCTTCCTGCGCGTGTTCCGGACGGTCCTGGCCGCCTTCGGCGGGGTGGCCCTGCTGGTCGCGGCGTTCAGCATCCACAACACGTTCGCGATCACGATGGCGCAGCGGACCCGCGAGTCGGCCCTGCTGCGCGCGCTCGGCGCCGGGCGCCGCCAGGTCGTCACCATCGTCGGCGTCGAGGCGCTGGTGATCGGCGCCGCCGCGACCCTCGCCGGGCTCGCCGGCGGGCTCGGGTTCGCCGCCCTGCTGCGGGAGCTGTTCGTCCGCTTCCGCATCGGGATCGCGCTGGAGGGCCTCACCGTCGCCGCCACCACGGTCATGATCGCGGTCCCGGTCGGCCTGCTGGTCACGCTGGCCGCCGCGCTCGGCCCGGCGCTGAAGGCGTCGCGGGTGCCGCCGCTGGCCGCGCTGCGCGAGGTCTCGGCCGAGGCGTCCCGGCCGTCGGAGACCCGCGTCATCGTCGGCGGCGTCTTCGCGGCGGTGGCCGTCGGGACCGTCGCGTTCGGCGCGGCCACCGGGCAGATGGCGATGGCGGCCGCGGGCGCGGTCGTGACCGTCGTGTCGATGGTCGTGCTCGGCCCCGTCGCCGCCGGCCCCGTCGCGGCGCTGCTCGGCGGGCCCGCGGCGCGGCTGCGCGGCGTGTCCGGCAAGCTCGCGCGCGACAACGCCACGCGCAGCCCGGCGCGCACGGCCGGCGCGGCGACCGCGCTGATGATCGGCGTCGGGGTCGTCACGCTGATGACGGTGTTCCTCGGATCGCTGCGCGCCTCCCTGGAGGACGGCGTGGCCGGGTCGTTCCACGGCCCGATCGTCGTGGACGCGGGCACCAACGAGACCGGCGGGTTCGCCACCTCGCTCGTGCGGGAGGCGGCGAAACTGCCCCAGGTGGGCGAGGTCGCCGGGATGGGGAAGGGCAGCATGCGGGTGAACGGCGCGCCGTCCACCGTCAGTGTCGCCGACCCGTCCAGCCTGCGCCGCGTCCTCGACCTGGACGTCACCCAAGGCGGCCTCGACGACGCCGGTACGTTCGCCGTCTCGAAGAAGGCCGCAGACGACAACGGCTGGCGCGTGGGTACCGCGGTCGGCGTGACGTTCGCGGACGGCGCCTCGCAGAAGCTCACCGTGGGCGCCGTCTACGGCAACACCGATCTGACCGGCGACTACCTCGTCCCGCGGACCGTATGGGACGCGCACACCAGGCAGCCGCTGGACACCAGGGCGTTCGTCGAGCTGAAGCCCGGCGCGTCGGTCGCGTCCGCCCAGCAGGCCCTCACCGCGCTGGCCAAGCCGTACGGGGCGCCCGAGGTGGAGTCGCGGGACGAGTTCGTGGCGGCGCAGACCGAGGAGATGGCCGGCTTCGTCAGCGTCGTCTACGGGATGCTGATCCTGGCCATCGTCGTGGCGCTGCTCGGCATCGCCAACACGCTGTCGCTGGCCGTCCACGAGCGGACCCGCGAACTCGGCCTGCTCCGTGCGGTCGGCGCGACGCGCCCGCAGATCCGGTCGATGGTGCGCTGGGAATCGGTCATCGTGGCGCTGTTCGGCACCGGCGGCGGGCTCGTCCTTGGCGTGTTCCTGGGCTGGGGCCTCGGCACCGCCCTCGGCAACCCGTTCGCGCCACCCCTCGCGCAGGTCGCGGTCATCGCCGTGGTCGGCGCGGTCGCCGGGGCGCTCGCCGCGATCCGTCCCGCGCGGCGCGCGGCGCGGCTGGCGATCCTGTCCGCCATCGCCGCCCCGTGACGTCGCCGCCCCGTGACGTCGCCGCCCCGTGACATCGCCGTACCGTGACGCACCCGTCCCCGTTCCCCCGGCGCCACGCCGGGGGAACGGGGCGTCCTCCCAGGTCGCGAGGCCGTCGCGGGGCGGGCCGCGTGTCGCGGGCGCGCCGTGGCTAAGGTAAGTCCATGCAGGTCAACCAGTCGGGCAAGCTGACCAATGTCTGTTACGACATCCGCGGGCCGGTCCTCAAGCGCGCCAAGCAGCTGGAGAACGAGGGAAGCAAGATCCTCAAGCTGCACATCGGCAACCCGGCCCCCTTCGGGTTCGAGGCCCCGCCCGAGCTCCTCCAGGACATGATCCGCAACCTGCCGGAGGCGCACGGCTACAGCGACTCCAAGGGCATCCTCCCCGCCCGCCGCGCCATCGTGCAGCGCTTCGAGGACAGCGGCGTCACCGGCGTCGACGTCGAGGACGTCTACCTCGGCAACGGCGTCTCCGAGCTCATCGTCATGACGCTGCAGGCGCTGCTCAACGACGGCGACGAGGTGCTCATCCCGACG
Organism: Actinomadura sp. NPDC048021; assembly: GCF_040653135.1. Lineage (NCBI taxonomy): Bacteria > Bacillati > Actinomycetota > Actinomycetes > Streptosporangiales > Thermomonosporaceae > Actinomadura > Actinomadura sp. NPDC048021. Next base: position 112,497 of record NZ_JBEZJQ010000029.1, on the reverse strand, counting down.
CCCGACTACCCGCTGTGGACGGCGTCGGTGTCGCTGTGCGGGGGCACCCCCGTCCACTACCTGTGCGACGAGGACGACGGGTGGCAGCCGAGCCTGGACGACATCGAGTCCAAGATCGGCGACCGCACCCGCGCGCTGGTGATCATCAACCCGAACAACCCGACCGGCGCCGTCTACTCGCGCGAGGTGCTCGCGCGCATCGTCGAGGTCGCCCGCCGCCGCAACCTGATCATCTTCGCGGACGAGATCTACGACCGGATCCTCTACGACGACGCCGAGCACGTCCCGATCGCGTCCCTGGCCCCCGACCTGCTGTGCCTCACCTTCGGCGGCCTGTCGAAGAACTACCGCGTCGCCGGGTTCCGCTCGGGATGGGTGGTGCTGTCCGGGCCGAAGGAGCACGCCGAGTCCTACATCGAGGGCCTCGACATCCTCGCCAACATGCGGCTGTGCCCGAACGTCCCGGGGCAGCACGCCATCCAGGCCGCGCTCGGCGGCTACCAGAGCATCGACGACCTCGTCCTGCCGACCGGACGCCTCGGCGAGCAGCGCGACCGCGCCTGGAAACTCCTGAACGACCTGCCGGGCGTCAGCTGCGTCAAGCCCACGGGCGCCCTCTACGTCTTCCCGCGCCTGGACCCGGAGATGTACCCGATCGAGGACGACATGCGCTTCGCCCTCGACCTGCTGGAGCAGCAGAAGCTGCTCATCGTCCAGGGGACGGGCTTCAACTGGCCGTCCACCGACCACTTCCGCATCGTCACCCTCCAGTACGCCGACGACCTGGAGGACGCCGTCGGGCGCATCGGCGAGTTCCTCTCCGCCTACCGCGGCTAGGACGGCGTCGCGGCGGCGTCCAGCCGGCGGAGGGCGCCGCGGACGACGGCGGGATCCGTGGTCGCCCAGAACGGCGGCAGCGAGTTCTTGAGGAAGCCGCCGTAGCGGGCCGTGGCGAGCCGCGGGTCGAGGACGGCGACCACGCCGCGGTCGTCCATCGACCGCAGCAGCCGGCCCGCGCCCTGCGCGAGCAGCAGCGCCGCGTGCGTCGCCGCGACCGCCATGAACCCGTTGCCGCCGCGCGCCGCGACGGCCCGGGACCGCGCCGACGACACCGGGTCGTCCGGGCGCGGGAACGGGATGCGGTCCATGATGACGAGCTGCAGCGAGGGGCCGGGGACGTCCACGCCCTGCCAGAGCGACAGGGTGCCGAACAGGCAGGTGCGCTCGTCCTCGGCGAACTGCTTCACCAGCAGGGACGTGGAGTCGTCGCCCTGGCACAGCAGCGGGTGGGACAGGTGGTCCTTCAGCTCGTCGGCGGCCTGGCGCGCGGCGCGCATCGAGGAGAACAGGCCGAGCGTCCGCCCGCCCGCCGCCTCGATCAGCTCGGTGATCTCGGTCAGGTAGGCGTCGGCGAGGCCGTCCCGCCCCGGCTGCGGCAGATGCCGCGCGACGTAGAGGATGCCCGCCTTCGGATGGTCGAACGGCGAACCGACGTCGAGCCCCGACCAGACGACCTCGGTCTCCTCGCCCTTCTCCGTCGCGGTCCGCGCGAGGCCCTCGGCGGCGGTCTTGGCGTCCTTCGGGCCGCCCTCGTCCAGTGGCGGCAGCCCCCACTGGCGGGCGAGCGGCTCGAACGACCCGCCCAGCGTGAGCGTCGCCGACGTGAGGACCGCGGTGCGCTGCTCGAACAGCGTCGCGCGCAGCAGCCCGCCGACACCGATCGGCGCCACGTGCAGCGCCGGCGGCCGCTTCGGGCGCCCCTCCGGGACGAACGGCTTCTCCAGCCACACCACGTCGAAGCGCTGCGCCATCTCGGGCTGGAACGCCTCCAGGATCCGCACGGCCGTGTCGTGCAGCTCCTCGAGCGAGGACCGCGCCGCCTTCCGCGCGGCCATGTCGCCGGGGTCGGCGTCCTTCTTCTCGGGCCCGAGCGCCGTGACGCAGGCGTGCGCGGCGTCCCGGACGGACGCCAGCGTGTTGCCCAGGCCGCCGGGCAGGACGTCCATCCGGCCCGCGGGCATCTCCTCCAGCAGGAGGCCGAGCCCTTCGGCGGCCTCCTTGAGCCGGTCGGCGAGGTGCTCCTCGGTCAGCCGCCCGCACCGCCGCGCGGCCGTCTCCACACCGGCCGCGCTCAGATCCCCGGTCGCGACCGAGGTGACCCGGTCGACCAGCTCATGGGCCTCGTCGACGATCACCACGTCGTGCTCGGGCAGGACCTGGAACTCCTCCAGGGCGTCGATGGCCAGCAGCGCGTGGTTGGTGACGACGATGTGCGCCTCGCCGGCCTCCGCCCGCGCCAGCTCGGCGAAGCACTCGCTGCCCTGCGGGCACCGCTGCGCGCCCAGGCACTCCTTCGCCGTCACGGCGACCTGCCGCCACGCCTGCTCGCCCACCCCCGGCACCAGCTCGTCGCGGTCGCCGGTCTTGGTCTCCTCGGCCCACTCGTTCAGCCGCTTGACCTGCCGTCCGAGCGTGGACAGCTGCTGCGGGTCGAACAGGCTCGGCCCGCCGTCCTCCTCCTCCGGCACGCCCGTCTGCACCCGGTGCAGGCACAGGTAGTTGCGGCGCCCCTTGAGGATCGCGAACTTCAGCTCCGTCCCGAGCAGCGGGCCGAGGGCCTCCGCGAGCCGCGGCAGGTCGCGGTCGACGAGCTGGCGCTGCAACGCGATCGTCGCCGTGGACACCACCACGGTCGTCTTCTCCTTGACGGCGTGGCGGATCGCGGGGACCAGGTAGGCGAGCGACTTGCCCGTCCCCGTACCGGCCTGCGCGGCGACGTGCTCCCCGGAGTCGATGGCCTTCTCGACCGCCCGCGCCATCGCCACCTGCCCGGGGCGCTCGGCGCCCCCGACGGACGCGACGGCCGCGGCGAGCAGGGTCGCCATGTCGGGAATCTGGGTCTCGCTGCCGGTCAGCAGATCAGGGGCGGGCACGTCGCCCAACGCTACCGCCCGCGGCCGACACCCGCGTCCCGTCCCGCACGACCGCGCCCCGAATCACCCGGGAGTTATCCACAGTTCCGAGAGTCGCGGCGGCGCCTCCGCCGCCCCTGACAACCTCGACCCATGACATCACTGGTGATCCGCTCCGCCCAGGACGCCATCGCGGCCGTCCCCTACCTGCTCGGCTTCCACCCCTCGCGCAGCCTCGTCGTCATCGGCTTCGAGGGACGATCCGGCGGCACATGCGCGATCCGGCTCGACTTACCGGCGCCGGGCGCCGCCGAACGCGTCGCCGCCGTCCTGGCCGGCAACGGCTTCGCCCGCTCGCTCCTGCTCGGGTACGGCCCGCCGGGCGAGGTGGCGGAGGCCGCCCGGCCCATGCGCGCGGCCCTGGCCGCCGCCGGCGTCCCCGTCGCCGAGGCCATCCGCGTCGCCGACGGCCGCTGGTGGTCGCTCACCTGCGACGACGTCTGCTGCCCACCCGAAGGCACCCCGTACGACATCTCCGCCAGCGCCGTCGCCGCCGAGGCGACCTTCGGAGGCCACGTGGCCCTGGCCGACCGCGCCGAGCTGATCGCCTCCGTCCGGCCGCCCGAGGGCCCTGCCCGCACCGCTATGCGCCGCGCCGCCGAGCGCGCCGAGCGGCGCTACCTGGCCCGGCCGATCTCGTCCGCCGAAGACGACCTCGCCTTCGTCCTCGCGCTGACGGCCCGCGCCCGCACCGGCTCCCGCCCGACCGACGACGAGGTCGCCTGGCTCGGCCTCGTCCTCACCGACCCGCGCGTCCGCGACGAGACCTGGATCCGCCTCGAAGAGGACGCATCGGCCGCCGACATCGCGTTCTGGCGCGACATCGTCCGCCGCGTCGACCCCGCCCGCGTCCCGGCGCCCGCGTCCCTGCTGGCTTTCGCCGCCTACTCCGCCGGCGACGGCGGCCTGGCCAACGTCGCCCTGCAGCGCGCCCTGGACGCCGACCCCGCCTACTCCATGGCCGTCATCCTCCGCGAAGTGGTCAACGCAGGCATCGCACCCGCCAAACTGCGGACGGGCATGGCCCGTCCGCAGAACCTGGACCGTTCGGCGAACGGCGGAGCGCGAGCGGCCTGGTGACCGGACTACCGGGAGGAAAGCCATGGTGCAGACGGAGGTCGGTGGCGCGTGCGGCGTCGTGGGTGACCGCAGCCGCGAGGGCGGCGGACAGCGTGAGCATGCCGAGCACCTGGGCGCCGGGTTCTGAAGGACCACTGTCAGCCGGCGTCGTCGAGCACCTCGCGGAGCCTGCGCGCGAAGGCCTCGGGCTGCCCGGCGTAGCCGGACTCGCCGCCGACGAAGCCACCATGGTGACTCGGGAAGACGGCCGGTCGCTGACCGAGCAGCTCGGCCATCGCCACCGAGGTGCGTGCGGTGAAGGTATCCCCGGACTCCTCGCCCACCGCGATCACGGTCCTTGCCGCTGCCGCGGTCAGCGCGTCGACGTCGGGCCGGTAGTCGCTGATCGCCCACGACCGGTCGGACAGCAGCGGATCGTCACGGGACCGGTCGTCCTCGGTCGGCAGCCCGAACGCGGCGGGGTCCGGCGCGGGCTGGGCGAAGTAGGCGTCGGTGAACTCGCCCTGCCACGACGTCATCACGATGAAGGCCGCCATGCCGGCGCCCGAGCCCGCGTCCTCGTAGGCGTCGCGGACGCCGGCCCGGGCGCGCTCGGCGGCCCGGGCGTCGGGAAGCACCGCGATGAGCGGCGGCTCGTGCGCCACGAGGGTGGTCACGCACTCGGGGTGGGCGGTCACGAGCGCGAGCGCGGTCACCGCCCCGCCGCTGCTCGCGAACATCTCGACCGGGCCCGCGCCGAGCGCCTCGATGAGGGCGTGCAGGTCGCCGGCCTGGGTCTCGGGCACCTGGTCGACGCGGCCGTCCTTGCGGATGCTGCGGCCGAGACCGCGCGGATCGTAGGTGACCACGGTGCGGTCAGGGAAGTGCGACGCCAGCGCACCGAAGCCGCCGGCGTCCATGGGCTGGCCGACCATGAACAGCGGCGGGCGCCCGCCGGCGGCCGGCGGCGGCCCGTGGACGTCGTAGACGAGGTCGACCTCGGGAGTCTCGAGTACCTGCGTAGTCATGACCAAACTGACTCCGGCCGCTACCAAGACTCATCGGCCCCGGATCGACCAGGACGCCGAGCACGGGGACGAGCCCGCGACCCGCGCCACCCGAGGGCCCCCGGCCTCCGGCCTCCGGGACTCCGCGGGCGGGTCAGGAGGAGACGGCCTGGCCCGGGGTGCCGGGGTCGATGCGCCGGTCGCGGTTGCGGTCGTTCCAGGCGCGCATGCGGGGCGGGTAGCCGACGATCTGGACGTCGTAGACGGGCAGGCCGAGGTCGCGGGCCACCTTGCCGATGACCTTGGGGGAGCCGACGCGGCGGCGGGTCCACTCGCCGTCGTGGGCGACGGCGACGGCCGTGGTGTCGGTGGCGTACGTCTCGGGCTCGACGAAGAACTCGACGCCGCGGCGGGCGCGGGCGAAGGCGATCAGCGCCTCGATGTCGGAGTCCGTCGCCTCCCTGTCGAGCCTGGTCACCGTGGACCCGCGGTGCCTGCGGATCCCGAACCGGTCCCGGAACCTCATCCCTCACCCCGTCGTCGGGTCCCGCCCGGAGGAGCTCCGGAGCGGGCTTGCGGTGTACGACGATAACGAGACCGGCGGCGCCCTGGTTCCCGACACAGCGGCGACGACCCCGGCGGGCCGGGGGGCCGCGCCCTAGACTGGCGCCTTCGGGGGATCATCACGCGGGGGTGTCGATGAACGGGCCGAACCTTGTTCGGCGGGTGGCCGGAGCCGTGCTCGCGGTCGCGGTGTTCGGGCTCCTGAGCACCCTCACCCCGGCCCAGGGCCAGGTGGGACCCATCGCCCGCGCCGAGCCCGCGAAGGCGAAGACCCCGCCGCGACCGGCCGCGCCTCCGAAGCCGCCGCCGCCCGACTGCGCGCGGGCCAAGTGCCTGGCGCTGACGTTCGACGACGGGCCCGCGGAGAGCACCGCGGAGCTGCTCGACATCCTCGCCGCCCGCAAGGTCCGGGCGACGTTCTTCATCGTGGGGGAGAACGCGGCGAAGCATCCGGAGCTCGTGCGGCGCGAGCTGGAGGCCGGGCACGAGATCGCCGACCACAGCTACACCCACGCCGACCTCGGGCGGGCGTCCCACAAGAAGATCATGGACGAGCTGACCCGGACGCAGGACGCGATCCGGCGGGCGTCCGGGGTCACGCCCACCCTGCTCAGGCCGCCCTACGGGTCGACCTCCGAGCGGCTGACGAAGATCACGCGGGAGCTGGGGATGGCCCAGGTGCTGTGGTCGGTCGACCCCCTCGACTGGGAGCACCGCGACACCGCCTACGTCGAGAAGCGGGTGCTGAAGGCGGCGCGGCCGGGTTACATCGTGCTGATGCACGACATCCATCCGACGAGTGTGAAGGCCGTCCCGAAGATCATCGACCGGCTGGCGGCCGAAGGGTACGTGTTCGTCACGGTGCCCGAGCTGTTCGGCGGGCGCCTGACCCCCGGGAAGGAGTACGTCCAGCGGAATTCAGGGGATCCTCAGGGTCTTCCCTGATGGCCCCGCGGCGGTGCCGCGCGGAGCATGGGCGTATGAACAGCAGCTACGCGGTGGGGGATCTGCGGGTCTCGGACGCCGAGCGGGAACCGGTCATCCAGCGGCTTCAGGACGCCTACGCCGAGGGGCGGCTCGACGAGGACGAGTTCGACATGCGCGTGCAGCTGGCGATGACGGCCAAGACGCGCAACGACCTCGGCGCCGTCCTCCTCGATCTGGTGCCCGTTCCGGCGGCGCCCGCGCCGGCCGGGGGCGAGGCCGCCACGGGCGAGGACCGGATGCTGGCCGCCGCCGCGCACGCGGTCGCCGTCCCGACGCTGTTCGTCGGCCCGCTGGTGCTGATGCTGCTGAGCGGCAAGCGGTCGCCCTACGTCCGGCGGCAGGCGGCGGAGGCCGTGAACTTCCAGGTGACGCTGCTGCTGCTCACGATCGTCACCTTCGGCGTCGGCGGGGTCGTGTACGCGGTGGCGTGGGTGCTGTCGGCGATCGCGGCCGTCTTCGCGCTGACCGGCCAGACGTTCCGCTATCCGTGGATCCTGCGCCTGGTGAAGTGACGCGGGGCGCGCGGGCCTGACGTTGAACGCGGCTCGGGTTTGTCGGAGGATCCCTCCGGGGAGGGTTGACGTGGTCGCGTCGAGCGCGACCGGCCGCCTCCAGGAGATGGAACGACGCCTATGCGCACGCCCGTGGGTTTATTCCCCTCTCTACCTGTGACTCCTTTAACGTCCGAGTTATGTGGACCATGCATGGGATGATCGATTAACTATGCGAGGGAGGGGTAGATGACGGAGCTTGCGATCAAGGGCGATCACCAGCGGGCGGTGGAGGCGCTCAGGAGGTCCTACCAGGCCATTCCGGAGGGCACGCCGGTGCGGCTGGCCAAGCGGACCTCGAACCTGTTCCGGTGGCGCGACCCCTCGGCGGCGCCCGGCCTGGACGTCTCCGGCTTCGACAAGGTGCTGAGCGTCGACCCGGACGAGCGGACCGCGCAGGTCCAGGGCATGACCACCTACGAGGACCTGGTCGACGCGACGCTGCCGCACGGGCTGATGCCGACGGTCGTCCCCCAGCTGAAGACGATCACGCTGGGCGGGGCGGTGACCGGGCTCGGCATCGAGTCGACGTCGTTCCGCGACGGGCTGCCGCACGAGGGCGTCCTGGAGCTGGAGGTCCTCACCGGCGACGGGCAGGTCGTCACGGCGACGCGCGACAACGAGCACAAGGACCTGTTCTACGGCTTCCCGAACTCCTACGGGACGCTCGGCTACAGCCTCCGGTTGAAGATCGAGCTGCGCCCCGTCCGGCCCTACGTCCGGCTGCGGCACCTGCGGTTCACCGACGCGGCGGAGCTCGCCCGCGTCCTGGGGGAGATCACCGAGTCCGGGACGTTCGAGGACGAGACCGTCGACTTCATGGACGGGACGGTCTTCGGCGCGGACGAGCAGTACATCACGCTCGGCTTCTTCGCCGACTCCGCGCCCTACACCTCCGACTACACCGGCCAGAAGATCTACTACCGGTCGATCCAGCAGCGGTCGGTCGACTTCCTCACGATCCGCGACTACATCTGGCGCTGGGACACCGACTGGTTCTGGTGCTCGGGCGCGTTCGGCGTGCAGAACCCGACGGTCCGGCGGCTGTGGCCCGACAAGTTCAAGCGCTCCGACGTGTACCGCAAGCTGGTCGCCTACGACCGCCGGTACCAGATCGTCGCGCGCGCGGAGCGGTGGCGGGGGCTGCGGCCCCGCGAGGACGTCATCCAGGACATCGAGGTGCCGGTCGAGCGGCTTCCGGAGTTCCTGGAGTTCTTCCACGACAAGGTGGGCATGAGCCCGATCTGGCTGTGCCCGCTGCGTGCGAAGGAGCGGTGGCCGCTGTACCCGCTCGACGTGGGCCGCCCCTACGTGAACGCCGGTTTCTGGGGGACGGTGCGGATCCCGCCGGGGCAGATCCCCGAGTACCACAACCGGCTCATCGAGCGTAAGGTCGCCGCCCTCGACGGCCACAAGTCCCTGTACTCGACGGCCTTCTACAGCCGGGACGAGTTCTGGCGGTACTACGACGGGGAGACCTACCGGCGGCTCAAGGGGGTCTACGATCCGCGCGGGCGGCTGCTGGACCTCTACGACAAGTGCGTGCGCGGACGCTGACCAGGCGCCCGCAGTTCGGGGGAGCCCCGCGCGGGAGGCGGCCCGACCGCCGCCGCCCGGGCCGGGGCGGAGAGACAGGAGGAACCACAATGACGCTGGCCAGGGTCTTCGAGCAGCTCGCCGGGGCTGAGGCGCCAGTGGAGTTCACGGCCTACGACGGATCTCGGGCGGGGGTGCCCGGCGCCGACATCCGTTTCGACGTGCGCTCACCGTACGCGGTCTCGTACCTGCTGCACTCGCCGGGCGCGCTGGGGCTCGCCCGCGCCTACGTCACCGGCATGATCGACGTCGACGGCGACATGATCACGGCGCTGACCACGATGCAGCAGGTGCTCAGCGACGTGACACCGCGCGACAAGGCGAGGATCGCCGGCGGGGTGCTGCGCGATCCGCTGCTGCGCGCGGCGGCGTCGCGCCGGCTGGACCCGCCGCCGCAGGAGGCGCCGTTCAGCCGCATCCCGTCGTGGCTCCGGCACTCCAAGAAGCGGGACGCGCGGGCCATCTCCCACCACTACGACGTGTCCAACACCTTCTACGAGTGGGTGCTCGGCCCCTCGATGGCCTACACCTGCGCGTGCTACCCGCATGAGGGCGCCACTCTGGAAGAGGCGCAGTTCAACAAGCACGACCTGGTGGCCAAGAAGCTCGGGCTGAAGCCGGGGATGCGGCTGCTGGACGTCGGCTGCGGCTGGGGCGGCATGGTGATGCACGCCGCGAAGGAGTACGGGGTCAAGGCGCTCGGCGTCACGCTGTCCAAGCAGCAGGCCGAGTGGGCGCAGAAGGCGATCGCCGACCGGGGCCTGTCCGACCTCGCGGAGGTCCGGCACATGGACTACCGCGACGTGGCCGAGACCGGCTTCGACGCGGTGAGCTCCATCGGCCTGACCGAGCACATCGGGAAGAAGAACCTCCCGGCCTACTTCTCCTTCCTCCACGGGAAGCTGAAGAAGGGCGGTCGGATGCTGAACCACACCATCACGCGTCCGGACAACACGTCTCCTTCCCGCAAGGAGAACGGGTTCATCAACCGGTACGTGTTCCCGGACGGCGAACTGGAGGGCCCGGGCTACGTCCAGAGCCAGATGAACGACGCGGGGTTCGAGATCCGGCACCAGGAGAACCTGCGCGAGCACTACGCGCGCACGCTCACCGGCTGGTGCGAGAACCTCGACGCGCACTGGGACGAGGCCGTCGCCGAGGTCGGCGAGGGAACCGCCCGCGTGTGGCGCGTCTACATGGCGGGCTGCGTGCTCGGCTTCAACCAGAACTGGATCCAGCTGCACCAGACGCTCGGCGTGAAGCTGGAGGACGACGGCACGAGCCGCATGCCGCTGCGCCCCGACTGGGGATCGTGACGACGGCCGCTTCAGACGGCGACGAGCCGACCGGAACGTTCCGGTCGGCTCGTCGCCGTTTCGGGGCCGTCAGGCGCGCGCCTTCTCCCAGGCCGCGCTGGTGAGGAAGTAGGTGTCGTAGATCTCCTGGACGTCCAGGAGGCTTTCGGGCGGGACCTTCCCGTAGGCGATGCGCTCCAGGTGGCGGAAGTACTCGAAGCGCTCGACGCCGGGGGTGATGACGATGAGGATGTCGGCGCTCTCCCCGGGGGCCGCTGCGAAGGCGTGCGGCAGGCCGGGCGGGACGACGACGAGGTCGCCGCGTTCCGCGGTCACCACCTGCTCGCCCGAGAGGAGTTGGGCGGCGCCGTCCAGCATGTAGAACATCTCGGCGGAACCGTCGTGGCGGTGCGGTTTGGCGCCGTCCGCGCCGGTGGCCAGGGTGACGCGCTGGGTGGAGAGGGCGCCGCCGGTCGAGCCGCTGTCGGCCAGCAGCCTGATGGTGACGGGGGAGCGGCCGATCACCTCGGCCTCGGCGGAACGGACGATCACGGACTCGTCGAAGTCCGGTGAGATCAGCGACATGCGAGGGGCTCCTTGTCCGGGACAGGGGAGGGGGTCAGACGGCGAACAGCAGGACCGCGCTGGCGAGCACGGCCACGGCGGTGGCGAAGTGAATGCCGAACGCGACGGCCTTCGTGCCGCCGTGGCGCAGCACGATCAGGGTGTCGCCGAGCGGTGCGATGGCCACGACCAGCATGTACCAGCCCGCGGCGTGGGCGCCGGCGAAAGCGATCAGGGCGAGGCCGAGGAGGCCGGTCGTCAGGTCGCGCAGCCCCTTGATCCTCAGGTAGGCGATGTCGCCGTCGGCCTTGGCGGGGACGCCGTAGCCGGCGGCCGCCGGGTACGGCGCGGTGAGGAACCGCGCGCCGATGAGAACGCAGAACAGGGCGAGCACGACGGCCAGTCCGTAGGCGATGGGGGTCAGCATGGCGTCTCCGTTAGTGCTAGCAGTGCTAGGAACGAGAACGACGCTAGCATAGCGCCGACAGGATGGCTAGCAATGCTAGGATCACTGCCATGTCGATCCAGGGACGCCGGGAGCGAGAGCGGGCGGAACGCGAAAAGCTGATCATCACGGCGGCGCGGGAGCTGGCCGAGAGCGAGGGCTGGGACGCGGTGACGACGCGCCGGCTCGCCGCGGAGATCGAGTACAGCCAGCCCGTCCTCTACAGCCACTTCAAGGGCAAGGGCGCCATCATGGCGGCGGTCGCGGTCGAGGGGTGCGCCGAGCTCGCGGACGAGCTGCGGCGGGCGCGCACGGCGGCGTCCGGGCCCGCCGAGGCGCTGGCGGGGGTCGCGGCGGCCTACACCGACTTCGCGGAGCGCAGGCCCGCCCTCTACGACGTGATGTTCGTCAGGGACGTCGACCTGCCGTTCGCGACCCCCGAGGCGCCGCCCGCGCTCCAGGAGGCGTTCGGCGAGCTGCGCGAGACCGTCCGGCCGTTCGCGGGCGGGGACGACGTGGACGTGCTCACCGAGACGCTCTGGAGCGGCCTGCACGGCCTGCTCATCCTGATGCGCGACGGGCGCATGCACCGCGAGCACCACGAGCTTCGCACGGCCGTCCTGCTCCGCCGCTTCTCCGCCTGACCCCGCCCGCCGCGGCCGGAGGCGGGCCGGTCAGCCGGCGGCCGTGCGGCCCGCGCTGGTGGCCTTGATGGCGCCGTCGGGGGTGAAGGCGACCGTCACCTGGCCGCCCTGCGGGGCGACGCCCTCGATGATCTCCTCGCTCTCTCGGATCCGGCACCCGTGGTGGGTGAGGAAACCGCGCACGACGCGGCGCTGCTCGGTGGGGAAGACCTCGGCGGCGGTCATCATCAGGCGCGTCGCCGAGAGCGGGTCGAACTCGGCCGCGGGCAGGGCCGGGTCGTCGACGTGGAAGTAGAACGAGCCCTGCCCGTCGTTCACGCGGCAGCTCTGCACGCCGTTGCCGCCGAGCAGCGCGGCGGCGGCGATGGCCATGGTGGTCGCGGCCTGGTGCGGGTCGGGGAAGCCGGAGAGGTCCAGACGTCCCGCCGTCAGTTCCGGAACGGCGCGGCGCGCGCCGTGCTCGCGGACCGCGGCCAGCGGGGCGACGGCGGGCACGCCGACGCCGTAGTGCGGGTTGGCCCACGCCCACAGCCACGTGTCGCTCACGTGGGAGAAGCTGCCGAGGAACGTCATGCCGTGGAGGGTGCGTCCGCCCGCGGTGATGGTGCGCGCGTCGACGTCGAAGGCGATGTCGCCGTCACCGACGGCGGTGTTGAGGACGTTCTGGCGCTGGATCGCCGCGGCCGACCCCGCACTGGCGAACGCCTCGAACTCCGGGCTGTAGCAGCTGAGCCCGCTCAGGAACTCCGACCAGAACCGGGCACTGCGCTCGTCGCCCCGGCGCCGGTAGAGGTCGCCGAGCCTGCGCGCGGCGTGCTCGACGCCGGCCTCCTGCACCGATCTGCGGAACCAGCCGATGGCGGCGTTCTCGTCGCCCGCCTTCTGCGCGTGGTCGCCGAGGCAGAAGGCGGCCTTGGGATGCCCGAGATCGGCGGCCAGCCGCCACGCCTGGAGCCGCCCGGCGGGATCGCCCCTGTCCTGGCGCACGAACCCCAGGTTGAACGCGGCGCCGCCGTTGCCGCGCTCGGCGGCGCGGAGGTACCAGGTCTCCGCCGCTTCGAGGTCGCCCTTGCCGTCGTCGTCGCACAGCCGGCCGAGGTTGAACGCGGCCTTGTCCGAGCCGAGCTCCCAGGCCCGGCGGAAGAAGTCCATGGCCTGTTCGACGTCGCCCCTGTTCTCCAGCAGGATGCCCAGGTTCAGGGCGCCGCCCGAGAAGCCGCCCTCGGCGGACCGCCGGTACCAGCGTTCGGCGGTCTCCAGGTCGCCGTCCCGCTCCGCGCCGTAGCCGACCTCGAAGGCGCTCTCGGGAAGCCCCGCCTCGGCGGCCCGCCGCCACCACGCCAGGGCCTCCCGGTCGTCGCCGCGCTCCGCCGCGAGGGACCCGAGCTCGTGGGCGCCCCCCGGATGCCCGGCTTCGAACGCCTCCCGCAGCAGCTCCTCGGCCTCCGCGAGGTTCCCGCCGCGCCTGGCCTCCAGGCCGCGCTCGTACGGTTCGACTGATCCGGCCGGGTACTCGGTCATCGCACGCCCCCTCTGAGTGATCACAGGTTCACGGGATCGACGCTGCGCGCCCGATCCGGGTTCCCGCCGGCGTCCATGCGTCCGAAACCGCTCCGCACGCATGGACGGGCGGCCCCTCCCGGTGGTAAGCCCGGGGGAAGAACGGGCCGTGCCGCGGCCCGTGGAGTGCTGGAGCCCCCATGGAACACGACTATGTCATCGTCGGCGCCGGGTCCGCGGGGTGCGCCCTGGCCGCTCGCCTCTCCGAGGACGCCTCCGTCACCGTGGCCCTCCTGGAGGCGGGCGGCCCGGACGACAAGAGCGAGATCCACATCCCGGCCGCGTTCCCGAAGCTCTTCAAGACCGAGTACGACTGGGACTACAGCACCGCCGGGCAGCCCGAGCTGGACGGGCGCGAGCTGTACTGGCCGCGGGGGAGGACGCTCGGCGGGTCGTCATCGCTGAACGCGATGATGTGGGTGCGCGGGCACTACGACGACTACGACGACTGGGACGTCCCCGGCTGGTCGTACGAGGACGTCGTCCCGTACTTCAAGCGCGTGGAGGGGCGCGTCGGCAGCAACAAGGGCGACGTGTACGGCACCTCCGGCCCGGTCACGATCTCCGAGCAGCGCAGTCCGAACGTGACCACGCGGGCGTTCCTGGAGGCGTGCGCCGCCACCGGCCTCAACAGGTTGCCGGAGCTGAACGGCCCGTCCAACGAGGGGTACGCGCTCACGCCGGTCAGCCAGCGGCGCGGGAGGCGGTGCAGCGCGGCCGACGCCTACCTGCGTCCCGCGCGGAAGCGTCCCAACCTGACCGTCGTGACGGGCGCGCAGGTGTCGCGGGTGCTGATCGAGGACGGCCGGGCGACCGGCGTGGAGTACGGCGGCGGGCGCGTCACGGCGCGCCGCGAGGTGATCCTGGCCGCGGGCGCGGTCGGGTCGCCGCACCTGCTGATGCTGTCCGGCGTCGGCGACCCCGAGCACCTGCGGAGCGCGGGCGTGGAGCCGGTCGTGGAGTCCCCGCAGGTGGGGCGCCATCTCCAGGACCACCTGTCGGTCGGCGTCGTCCGGCACTGCCCGAGGAAGGTCACGCTCGCGGGCGCGGAGTCGCTGCCGAACATCGCCCGCTACCTGCTCGCCCGGCGCGGGCCGTTCACCTCCAACGTGGGCGAGGCGGTCGTGTTCACCAAGAGCGCCCCCACCCTGCACGCCCCCGACCTCGAACTCATCTTCGCGCCGGCCCCCTACGTCGCGCACGGGCTCACCCCGCCGACCGAGCACGGCGTGACGCTCGGCGTCGTGCTGCTGCGGCCCGAGTCGTCCGGGCGCGTCTCGCTCGCGTCCGCCGACCCGGCCGCGCCGCCGGTGATCGACCCCGCCTACCTGACGGAGGAGAGCGACCTGCGGCGCCTGATGCACGGCGTGCGGCGCGCGGAGGAGCTGCTGGCCGCCGACGCGCTCAGGCCCTTCGTCGGCGACGTCATGCAGCCCTACGTGGGGGCGGACGACGAGGACGCGCTGGCCGCCTACGTCCGGGGGCACTCCGAGACGCTCTACCACCCCACCGGCACGTGCCGGATGGGCACCGACGCCGGCTCGGTCGTCGACCCGGACCTGCGCGTCCGCGGCGTCGAGGGGCTCCGGGTCGCGGACGTGTCGATCCTGCCGCAGATCACCCGGGGCCACACCAACGCCCCCGCCATCATGATCGGAGAGAAGGCCGCCGACCTGGTCAGGACGCCAGCCAGCTGAGCACGCGCTCGTTCACCTCGGCGGGGCGGTCCAGCTGGAGGAAGTGGCCGGCGCCGCCGATCCGCTCGGCCCGCGATCCGGGCGGGAGGGCGGCCCGGACGGCGTCGAGGTCCACCGCGTCCGCGGCGACGCAGCCGTCCTCGGCGCCGTGCAGGTAGAGCACGGGGCGCTCGCCCACGATGGTGGTCGCCTGCTGCTCGGCCGCGTACCGGTCGACGAGCCGGGACGGGTCGAGCATCGCGCGGTAGTACCCGATCGCCGCCGCGGCGTTGTCCGGCGCGGCGAGGCACTCCATCACGCGGTCGACGTCCGCGGACCGGTCGCGGCCGTCGTCGGGGGACCAGTCGCGCCACAGCCCCTCGACGAACGACCGGCCGAACGCGAGCTCGGCCAGCGGCGTCTGGAAGACGAAGATGTAGAACGAGCGCTTGAGCTGCTCGTAGTCGAAGAACGAGGTCGCCATCACCGAGATGGGCGGAACGGACATGGCGACCGCCTTGCGCCAGCGTTCCGGGGCGGCGTTGACGGCGCCGTAGGTGGCGAAGGCGCCCCAGTCGTGACCGACGACCACGGCGTCGGGGCCGCCGCCGAGCGCCTCGTGCAGGGCGATGGCGTCGGCGGCGAGGGCGCCGCTCTGGTACGCGCCGTCCGCGGGGACGGACGTGGGGGCGTAGCCGCGCATGAAGGGGGCCACGGCGCGGTGGCCGGCGGCGGCCAGCTCCGGCATGAGGTGCCGCCAGGTGTGCGGGGAGTCGGGGAAGCCGTGCAGCAGCAGCGCCAGGGGCCCGTCCTGGGGGCCGGCGGCGAGGTATCCGAAGTCGAGCCCGTTCGCGTTGACCGATCCGGTCGTGATGTCGCCCATGTACGCCTCCTCGGTTCGCGGCGAACGGTACCCGCGGCTCCGCGGCGCCGGACCGGCAGGGCCCTCTCTCTTCGGATATCGGCGTATCACCATGTATTTACAGCGGAATCCGCAGTCACATAGCATCAGAGCAACTGGATCGATCGCACCGAGGGAATCGTGATGACGGAGTCGGACGTGACCAGCCAGCAGCACGACGCGATGCAGAGGGCGGCGCGCGACCATCTGTGGATGCACTTCGCGCGGCACTCGGCGGCCCCGGACGGCGGCGAGATCCCGGTGATCGTCCGCGGGGAGGGCCCCTACGTCTACGACTCGGCGGGCCGCCGCTACCTGGACGGCCTCGCCGGGCTGTTCACCGTCCAGGCCGGGCACGGCCGCGAGGAGCTGGCGCAGGCCGCCGCCAAGCAGGCCGCCGAGCTGGCCTACTTCCCGATCTGGTCGTACGCGCACCCGAAGGCCGTCGAGCTGGCCGAGCGGCTCGCCGCCCTCGCGCCCGGCGACCTGAACCGCGTCTTCTTCACCACCGGCGGCGGCGACGCGGTGGAGAGCGCGTGGAAGCTCGCCAAGCACTACTTCAAGCTCACCGGGAAGCCGGGCAAGCACAAGGTGATCAGCCGGGCGGTCGCCTACCACGGCACCCCGCACGGCGCGCTGTCGATCACCGGCCTGCCCGGCCTGAAGGCGCCGTACGAGCCGCTCGTGCCGAGCGGCTTCCGGGTGCCGAACACCAACATCTACCGGGCCGCCGAGCACCGCGACGACCCCGAGGCGTTCGGCCGGTGGGCCGCCGACCGGATCGAGGAGGTCATCGAGTTCGAGGGCGCCGACACCGTCGCCGCCGTGTTCCTGGAGCCGGTGCAGAACGCCGGCGGCTGCTTCCCGCCGCCGCCCGGCTACTTCGAGCGCGTCCGGGAGATCTGCGACCGGCACGACGTCCTGCTGGTGTCGGACGAGGTGATCTGCGCGTTCGGCCGTCTCGGCACGACGTTCGGCGCGGAGCGGTTCGGCTACACGCCGGACGTCATCACCTTCGCCAAGGGTGTGACGTCCGGGTACGCGCCGCTCGGCGGGATGCTCGTGGCCGACCGCCTGTTCGAGCCGTTCAAGGGCGGGACGGAGATGTTCGCGCACGGCTACACGTTCGGCGGGCACCCGGTGTCGGCGGCGGTCGCGCTGGCCAACCTCGACCTGTTCGAGCGCGAGGACCTGAACGGGCACGTCATGCGCAACCGGGACGCGTTCCGGGGCACGCTGGAGCGGCTGCGCGACCTGCCGATCGTCGGGGACGTGCGCGGCGACGGCTACTTCTACGGCATCGAGCTGGTCAAGGACCAGGACACGCGGGAGACGTTCGACGACGAGGAGTCCGAGCGCCTGCTGCGCGGGTTCCTCGACAAGGCCCTCTACGAGGCGGGCCTGTACTGCCGGGCCGACGACCGCGGCGACCCCGTCGTCCAGCTGGCGCCGCCGCTGATCTGCGACCAGGGGCACTTCGACGAGATCGAGCAGATCCTGCGCTCCGTCCTCCAGGAGGCGTGGACACGGTTGTGACCGGACGCCGGGGGCGCGGGCGCGCCGCGCCCCCGGCGAACCGGTGTGAGGCGCGTCACCCCGCCGATCAGTGTGCGCTTGCATCTTTACTTTGAGAGGGTGCATGTAAACCGAATCGGGTTCGGACATGACGAGGTGGTGGGCGCGTGCTCAAGGTCGACGACATCAACCTGACCGACTGGGATTTCTGGCGGCGGCCGCACGACTACCGGCACGAGGCCTTCAAGGCGCTGCGCTGGCACGCCGGCCTCATCCGCTACGAGGAGCCGGACATCGTCATCGCCCCCCAGGGCCCCGGCTACTACGCGCTGACCCGGCACGCCGACGTCGTCGAGGCGTCCCGCCGCCCGCAGGACTTCTGCTCCGGCAGGGGCGCCATCAGCATCCCGGACATGCCGGGCGACATGCACGAGTACTTCGGCTCGATGATCAGCATGGACGACCCCCGGCACGCCAAGATCAGGCGGATCGTGTCCCGGGCGTTCTCGCCGCGCATGATCCAGCGGTTCGAGGACCGGGTCGAGGCGGTCGCGGGCCAGATCGTCGAGAACGTGGCGGCGGGCGGCGGGACGGGCGACTTCGTCGCCGACGTCGCCGCCCGGCTCCCCCTGAAGATCATCTGCGACATGATGGGCATCGCCGAGGAGCAGTACAGGACCGTCCTGGACGCCACGAACGTCATCCTCGCGGGCAACGACCCCGAGTTCATCCCGACGGCGGAGCCGGAGCAGATGGCGATGGCGCTGCTCGGCGCCGGCGAGACGCTGCGCGGCCTGGTCGAGGACCTCGGGCGGCAGCGCCGCGCGAACCCCACCGACGACCTCACCTCCGCCCTGGTGAACGCCAACCTCGACGGCGAGTCGCTCACCGACCAGGAGCTCGGGTCGTTCTTCATCCTGCTGGTCGTCGCCGGCAACGAGACCACCCGCAACGCGATCGCCCACGGCCTCGACCTGTTCACCCGCAACCCCGACCAGCGGGCCCTGCTCACCGAGGACTTCGACGGCCGCATGCCCGGCGCGGTCGAGGAGATCGTCCGGTACGTCTCGCCGGTCATCTGGATGCGCAGGACCGCGACCCGCGACACCGTGCTGAACGAGCACGAGATCAAGGAGGGCGACAAGCTCGTCCTCTACTACTGGTCGGCCAACCGGGACGAGTCGGTCTTCACCGACCCGGACCGGTTCGACATCCTGCGCGACCCGAACCCGCACGTCGGGTTCGGCGGGCCCGGGCCGCACTTCTGCCTCGGCGCGCACCTGGCCAGGCGCGAGATCACCGTGATGTTCCGCGAGCTGCTGCGCCGCACGCCCGCCCTCCGCGCCTCCGGCGACCCCGACCGCCTGGAGTCCAACTTCATCAACGGGATCAAGCGCCTGCCCTACACGATCTGAGCCCGGCTACCAGGGCAGGGGGCCGTCCTCGGCGAGGAACGCGCCCGTCGGGCCGCCGTCGCCGAGGAGGGCCACCCCGGCGATCACGGACGCTCCCTGCTCCGGCGTCCGGTGCCCGGCGTGGTCGTTGAGATCCGTCGCGCAGTACCCGGGCGTGGTGGCGTTCACCGTGACCGAGGTGCCGGCCAGCTCCTTGGCGTAGGCGACGGTGACGGCGTTCAGCGCCGACTTGGACGCGTTGTACGGCAGCAGGTTGACGCCGTGCACCGGGCTGGACGGGTCGCCGTGCAACGTCAGCGAGCCGAGTTCGCTGGAGACGTTGACGATCCGCCCGGCGGGGGAGCGGCGCAGCAGCGGGAGCATCGCGTTGGTGACCGCGACGACGCCGAACACGTTGGTCTCGAACGCGGTCCGGACCAGGTCCGGCGCCGTCCGGCTCGGCGGGAAGCCGGTGGCCCCCGTCGTGGTGATCCCGGCGTTGTTGACCAGGATGTCGAGTCGGCCGAACTCGGCGTCGATCCCCTTGGCGGCGGCCTCGACGGTGTCGTCGTCGGTGACGTCCAGCCGGACGAAACGGGCGTCGATCCCCTCGGCGGCGAGCGCGGCGGCGGCCGGCTCGCCGCGCTCGGCCGACCGCGCCCCGAGCAGGACGGTGACGCCGCCGCGGCCGAGGAGGCGGGCCGTCTCGAAGCCGATGCCCTTGTTGGCTCCGGTGATGAGTGCGATCTGTGTCGTCATGCCGTCCAGGTTCACCGGCGGCGTCCGGGCTGAGGAGAGACCGGCCGAAGCTGGGATCGGCCGTACCACCCTCGGCCCGGCGGCCGCTCCGGAGTATCGGACATGCTGGAGGCCATGGACAGACAAGAGACGGCGGCGTTCCTGCGTTCCCGGCGGGCCCGCATCCAGCCCGCCGACGTCGGGCTCCCGGGAGGGACGCGCCGCCGGACCCCCGGTCTGCGCCGGGAAGAGGTCGCGCGACTGGCGGGCATGTCGGTGGACTACTACATCCGGCTGGAGCAGGGACGCGGGCCTCGCCCGTCCAGGCAGATCCTCGGTGCGCTGGCGCGCGCGCTGAGGCTGACCGACGATGAGCGCGCCTACCTCTACGGCCTCGCCGGCGAGGCGCCGGAACCGCCGAGCGGCCCTTCGCGGGACGTCCCGCCGGGGATCGTGCACCTGCTCGAACGGCTGGACGACACGCCCGCCTACGTGCTGAGCGCCCGGCAGGACATCATCGCCTGGAACCCGCTCGCGGCGGCGCTCATGACCGAGATCGCCGCGATGGCGCCCGGTGACCGCAACGTCGTCCGCTGGCTGTTCACCGGCTCCGACATCGAGCGGTACGGCGCCGACGAGTACCTGACGCGGTTCGCCCGCGGGCTGGTGGCCGACCTGCGGGCGGCGTTCGGCCGGTATCCGGGCGACGCCGGCATCGCCGGGCTCGTCGCCGAGGTCGCCGGCCGCAGCGCGCTGTTCGCCCGGCTCTGGGACGAGGGCGAGGTCGAGATCAGGCGCGGCAGCCGCAAGCGCATGACGCATCCCGTCGTCGGCGAGCTGGACATGCACTGCGACGTCCTCTACGTGCCGGAACGCGACCAGCGGGTCGTCCTCTACACGACCACTCCGGGCACGCCCTCGCACGAGGCGATGAAACTGCTGCGCGTCGTCGGGACCCAGGACCTCAGCGTCCGCTGAGGCCCCGGGGCCCGCGCGCGGTCAGCGCAGCTCGCGCTTGAGGATCTTGCCGGTGGCGGTCATCGGCAGCTCGTCGCGGAACTCGACGATCCGCGGGTACTTGTAGTTGGCGAACTGCTCCCTGCCCCACGCGACCAGCTCGTCCTCGGTGACGGTCGCGCCGGGCGTGCGGATCACGTACGCCTTGACCTCCTCGCCGTGCGAGGGGTGCGCGACGCCCACCACCGCGGCCAGCGAGACCTCCGGGTGGGTCATCAGGACCTCTTCCAGCTCCCGCGGGTACACGTTGTACCCGCCCCTGATGATCATGTCCTTGGAGCGGTCGATGATGTAGTAGTAGCCGTCCTCGTCGCGGCGGGCCACGTCGCCGGTGCGGAACCAGCCGTCCCTGACGGAGGCCTCGGTCGCCTCGGGCCGCCCGTGGTAGCCCTTCATGATGTTGTGCCCCCGGATGGCGATCTCACCGGGCCCCTCGCCCTCGATCTCCTTCCAGTCGTCGTCGATCAGCTTCATCTCCACGCCCCACACGGGCAGGCCGATCGAGCCGGGCTTGGTCGGGCGGTCCGGGCGGTTGAACGAGGCCACCGGCGACGTCTCCGACAGGCCGTAGCCCTCCAGGACGTCCACGCCGAACTTGGTCTTGATCCCCTTGAGGACCTCCATCGGCAGCGCCGACCCGCCCGAGACCGCGACGCGCAGGTTCTCCCGGATCGCCGCGATCTCCTCGTCGGAGGTCTCGTCGGTCAGCAGGCCCCAGTACATCGTCGGGACGCCCGCGAAGATGTTCACCTTCTCCTTGACCATCAGCTCGACGGCCTGCCGGGCGTCGAACCTCGCCTGCATCACGAGCGTCGCGCGCCGGTAGAGGCCGACGTTCATCACGCACGTCTGCCCGAAGATGTGGAACAGCGGCAGCGTGACCAGCGACGTGTCGTGCAGCGTCCGGTAGAAGAGCGTGTCGTCCACCATGGCGTTCATGAGGAGGTTGCTGTGCGTGAGCTCGGCGCCCTTCGGCTGCCCGGTCGTCCCGCTGGTGTAGATGATCACGGCGGTGTCGTCCGGCCCGGTCCGCGCCGTCTCGAAGGTGCCCGGCTTCCCCGCGAGCGCGGCCCAGAACAGCTCGGCCCCCTCCACCGGGGACTCGGCGGCGGACGGGTCGGCGGGCAGCAGGAAGAGGTGCTCGCACCCCTCCGCCTGCTCGAACCCGGCGCGCCCCATCTCGCCGAGCGGCAGCTCCGGCGTGCCCTCGAAGCAGAAGAACGCCTTGGCGCCGGAGTCGCCGAGGTGGTAGGCGATCTCCCGCGGCTTGAGCAGCACGTTCAGCGGGACGACCACCGCCCCCGCCTTGAGCGCCCCGAAGTACACCATCGGGAAGTAGGGGAGGTTCGGGCTGGACAGCGCCACCTTGTCGCCCGGCCCGACGCCGCGCTCGCGCAGCAGGTTCGCGACCTGGTTCGCGACCTGGTCGAGGAAGGAGTAGGAGAGCCGGAGGTCGCCGAACACGACGGCGTCGCGGTCGGGCGTCTCCCGGGCGGCGTCCTCCAGCAGCACGGACAGGTTGAGCATGGCACTCCTCGCGCGGAAAGGTGACCGGCCGGTTAGTTACCGGCGAGTGTATGAAACCGTTCCGCACATCCTGCTGCACGGGACGCGTCCGGCGCCATCGTTCGCAGGCCTTGACGTGGCGTTTTCGTTGTCGTGACGGCGCCTCCGCGGGCAGGATGAGGGGCCGTCTTCGTCGGGTTCCCGGCTCTGTGACCGGATCCGGACGGTTCGGACGGACGCCGGGCCCGCGCCGGATGCCCGTCACCCCGCGGCGCTAGCATGTGCCGCTGCAGCGAGAAAGGGTGCGCGATCTTGATCATCTTCGGCTGGCGCGTGGTGTTCTTCACCCTGACCAGGGGAACCTTCCACTGCCCCGGATGCGGCGGCGACCGCGAGTACCGCCGCAGGCAGGGGCGCAACTTCTTCACGCTGTTCTTCATCCCGGTCATCCCGCTGACGAAGGCCGGCGGCGAGTTCGTCGAGTGCGACACCTGCCACGGCCGCTGGAACCCCGCCGTGCTCGACGTGCCGACGACCGCGCAGCTCGCGCAGATGCCCGCGATGCTGCTGCGCATGGCGATCGCCCAGGTCCTGCGCTCCGGCGACTACACCAACGCGGCCGCCCGCTCCCGCGCGGTCGCCGTCGTCCGCCAGGCCGGCGAGCCCGGGTTCGACGAGTCCGCCCTGAACGCCGACCTCGGCCGCCCCTTCGACGAGGTCCGCGTCGAGATGGGGCGCGCCGCCTCCGCCCTCGCCCCCGAGGCGCGGGAGAGCATCCTGCGCGCCGCCGCCGAGATCGCGCTGGTCGACGGCCCGCTGACCGTCTCCGAGGAGGAGACGCTGTCCGCCGTGGGCGCCGACCTGGAGCTGACCCGCGTGCAGGTGACCGGCGTCGTGTCCATGGCCCGCCAGGAGTCGGGGCACTAAGTCGCGGCGGGCGGGGTTGCGGTTGCGCTACTCTTGAGGTATGCCAGCCAGGCTGCTCCTCGAAGGACCGCGTTGACGCACTGACGTCAGCGTGGTGGCCCCTCCTGCGCGAGGGGCCGTTTCATGTCGGCGGACGGCCACGACCCAGCAGCAGGAACCGGAGTCAGAAGCGTGAGCAGCGACGTTCCCCACCGCGCAACGCCGGGGGGTGCAGGGGGGGCGTCCCCCCTGAACGACGGGTACGACCCACGGGCGGTCCAGGACAAGTGGCAGGCCCGCTGGGAGGAGCTCGACCCGTTCAAGGCGGACGAGGAGGGCCCCGCCGAGGAGCGCCGCTACGCCCTGGACATGTTCCCCTACCCCAGCGGCGACCTGCACATGGGCCACGCGGAGGCGTTCGCCATCGGCGACGTCGTCGCGCGCTACTGGTTCCAGCGCGGCTTCAACGTCCTGCACCCGATCGGCTGGGACTCCTTCGGCCTGCCCGCCGAGAACGCCGCCATCAAGCGCGACTCGCACCCCGCCGAGTGGACCTACGCCAACATCGAGACGCAGGCGGCCTCCTTCCGCCGCTACGCCCCGTCCTTCGACTGGACGCGGCGCCTGCACACCTCCGACCCCGAGTACTACAAGTGGACGCAGTGGCTGTTCCTGCGCTTCTACGAGCGGGGCCTGGCCTACCGCAAGGGCGGCCACGTCAACTGGTGCCCGAAGGACCAGACCGTCCTGGCCAACGAGCAGGTCGTCGGCGGGCACTGCGAGCGCTGCGGCGCGCTGGTCGAGAAGCGCGTGCTGACCCAGTGGTACTTCAAGATCACCGAGTACGCGGACCGGCTGCTGGACGACATGGCGCAGCTGGAGGGCAAGTGGCCCGAGCGCGTCCTGCTGATGCAGCGCAACTGGATCGGCCGCTCCACCGGCGCCGACGTCGACTTCGTGATCGAGGGGCGCGACGAGCCCGTCACCGTCTACACCACCCGCCCCGACACCCTGTACGGCGCCACCTTCATGGTCGTGGCCGCCGACGCCGCGCTGGCCGAGGAGATCTGCCACCCCGACCACCGCGCCGCGTTCGAGGCCTACCGCGACGAGGTCTCCCGCGAGAGCGAGATCGAGCGGCTGTCCACCGAGCGCGAGAAGACCGGCGTGTTCCTGGGCCGCTACGCGGTCAACCCGGTCAACGGCGAGCGGCTGCCCGTCTGGGCGTCCGACTACGTCCTGGCCGAGTACGGGCACGGCGCGATCATGGCCGTCCCGGCCCACGACCAGCGCGACCTGGACTTCGCGCTGAAGTTCGGCCTGCCCGTCCGCGTCGTCGTCGAGACCGGCCTGGCCGACCCCGCCGAGACCGGCGTCGCCACCCCCGGCGACGGCGCGATCGTCAACTCCGGCCCCATCGACGGGCTGACCAAGGGCGACGGCATCGCCCGCATCACCGCGATCCTGGAGGAGCGCGGCACCGGCCGCGCGTCGGTGAACTTCCGGCTGCGCGACTGGCTGGTCTCCCGGCAGCGGTTCTGGGGCTGCCCGATCCCGATCGTGCACTGCGAGGCGTGCGGCGAGGTCCCCGTCCCCGACGACCAGCTGCCCGTGACCCTGCCCGAGGGCCTGCGCGGCGCCGACCTGGCCCCCAAGGGCACCTCGCCCCTGGCCGCCGCGTCCGACTGGGTGAACACCGAGTGCCCCAAGTGCGGCGGCGCCGCCACCCGCGACACCGACACCATGGACACGTTCGTCGACTCGTCCTGGTACTACTTCCGCTACTGCTCGCCCGGCTACGAGGGCGGCCCGTTCGACGTCGAGCAGGTCCGCAAGTGGATGCCGGTCGACCAGTACACGGGAGGCGTCGAGCACGCCATCCTGCACCTGCTGTACAGCCGGTTCTTCACCAAGGTCCTGCACGACATGGGCATGGTCGACTTCACCGAGCCCTTCACCCGGCTGCTGAACCAGGGCCAGGTGATCAACCAGGGCAAGGCGATGTCGAAGTCGCTGGGCAACGGCGTCGACCTGGGCGAGCAGATCGGCGAGTTCGGGGTGGACGTCGTCCGGCTGGCGATCCTGTTCTCCGGCCCGCCCGAGGACGACATCGACTGGGCCGACGTGTCCCCGCACGGCATGTCGAAGTTCCTGTCCCGCGTGCACCGCATCGCCACCGAGGTCTCCTCCGAGCCCGGCGTCGACGTCACCTCCGGCGACACGACACTGCGCCGCGCCACGGCCCGCACGGTCGACGAGGTCACCACGCTGGTCGAGACGCAGCGGTTCAACGTCGCCATCGCGCGGATCATGGAGCTGGTCACCGCGACCCGCAGGGCCGTCGACTCCGGCCCCGGCGCCGCCGACCCGGCCGTCCGCGAGGCCGCTGAGACGATCGCGGTCCTGCTGTCGCTGTTCGCCCCCTACACCGCCGACGAGACGTGGGAGCTGCTGGGCCGCACCGCGCCGGTGGTCCGCGCGGGCTGGCCGTCCGCCGACCCCGCCCTGCTGGTGGAGGAGTCGGTCACCTGCGTCGTGCAGGTCGCCGGTAAGGTCCGCGACCGCCTGGACGTCCCGCCCGGCATCGCCGAGGAGGAACTGGAGCGCCGCGCCCTGGCCTCGCCCAAGGTCCAGGACGCCCTGGCCGGCGCCGACATCGCCAAGATCATCGTCCGCGCCCCCAAGATCGTCAACATCGTCCCCAAACGCTGACCCCGACCCGACACGAGCACGCCGCCCGGACACTGCACCCTGCCCCAAGCAGTGTCCGGCCGGCGCGCCGCCACGTCCAACCAAGCCACCGATCGTGCCCCCTGCGGCTCATGCGCCAGAGACAGGCTCCAATGCCCCTTGGCACGAGCTAGCAAGCGAGGCGCCACCCGAACCAGGCGCGCCACCCAGCCAGCCCGCCTCCAGCGCCATGCGGGTCGTGCAGCCACCGATTGAGGTCGCTGTGCGCCTGGCCGGGCGCCTCGCATGAGGTGGTGTGCCCGCTGGGGTAATGCGCTCCCTCGGACCGGGCCTTTGCCGGTCTTGGCTGCTCAGGGTGGGTGCCATACGGGTTGTGCGTCAGAGTTGGGGCGTTGCGGGTGGTGCGCCGCTTGAGGGTGATGCGCTGCTTTGGTCGGGTGCGCTGCCTGAGGTGGCGCGCAATGCGAGGCGCACTTCATCGGGCCACGTCCTGTGCCAGGGCACGCGCGGCTCGGAGGCGTGCGCCATGGGAGACGGTGCGTCAAGCCAGGTAGTGCGCTGCTTGAGATGCCGAGTAGTGCGCCGACTGAGGGCCATGTGCCGCTTGGCTGGGTGCCTTGCCTGAGGTGGTGTGTCGGCTGGTAATGCGCCGCCTCGGCCCCTGCCCTTTGCCGGGTCATGTGCCACCTGGGGTGGTGCGCCATGCGGGTTGTGCGTCACAGCTGGGCGCTATGCGGGGGGTGCGCTGCTTGGGGGTGATGCGTGGATTGGGTTGGGTGCGCTGCCGGAGGTGGTGGGCCCGGCGGGGTGATGCGACGCCTCGGGGTGTGCCTTGTGCCGGGGCGTGTGCCATTGAGGTTGCGCGCCAGGCGAGTGCGGGCATAGATGGCGCTTGCCGGGTGGGGCGCTGGGCGGGGGCACACGTGCGGCATGGGGTAGAGCGCTCGTTGCGCCCTGGGGTGGTGCCAGGGGGGCCGTCTTGGCGTTGGTGACTGCGGCTGGGGGCGGGGGAGCTGGGCGTGCGTGGGCGGCCGCCGGAGGTGGTCCGGCGGCCGCTGAGGGCCGGCGTCACATCTTGCGGAGGACCGCCACGACCCGGCCGAGCACCGAGGCCTCGTCGCCGGGGATCGGCTCGTAGGCGGGGTTCTGGGGCATCAGCCAGATGTGGCCGTCGTCGCGGCGCTTGAACGTCTTGACCGTGGCCTCGCCGTCGATCATGGCGGCCACGATGTCGCCCTGCTCGGCCACCGGCTGCTGCCGCACGACCACCCAGTCACCGTCCGCGATCGCGGCGTCGATCATCGAGTCGCCGGTGACCTTCAGCAGGAAGTGGGTGCCCTCGCCGACGAGCTGCTTCGGCAGCGTGAAGACGTCCTCGACGGCCTCCTCGGCGAGGATCGGGCCACCGGCGGCGATGCGGCCGACGAGCGGCACGTAGGCGGGCGCGGGCTGCCCCGAGGCCGGCTCGTAGGTCTCCTCGTGCGTGCGCACCGGCGTCGTGCCCGGCACCCGCACCTCGACCGCGCGCGGCCGGTTGGGGTCGCGCCGCAGGAAACCCTTGCGCTGCAGCGCCCGGAGCTGGTGCGACACGCTGGAGGTGCTGGTCAGCCCCACGGCCTCGCCGATCTCGCGCATCGACGGCGGGTACCCGCGGCGCTGGACCGAATCACGGATCACCTCCAGCACCATGCGCTGTCGCTGGGTCAGGCCCGTCTCGTCCATCGGCCCGTCGGGCAGCTCCCGGACCTTGCTCATCGCTCGTCGCCTCCCGGGCGCCTCGGATCCGTCACTCCTTGTCATGAACGCTATCGCGTCCAGGCCCGATGATCAAACAATTGTTCGAAGATGCGCTCGCTTTTTCGGGAGGGCCCCTGGTAGAACATCGTACAGGCGTTCGATCGAAAATGCATTCGAAGTCGAGGAGGGGAGAGATGCCGGGTTCACCCCGCAGTGACCATCCCCCGATCCGCCTGACCCGCCGGGGCCGCGCCGTCCTGGTCGCCTTCGCCGCCACCGTCACGCTCATCCTGCTCTGGCTCAACGTGGGCTCGGGCGCCTTCGCCGGTTCCCGGGAAAGCCACGGCGGCCCGTCGCGTCCCTCTGAAACGGTCGTCGTCGAGCCCGGCGAGACCCTTTGGGACATCGCCTCCGCCGCCGATCCTGGCAGCGATCCTCGCCTCGTGGTGCAGCGCATAATCGACCTCAACGGCTTGGCGGGCGACGCGACCGTCCACCCGGGCCAGGAGCTCCGGCTGCCCTCAAGTTGACCGGCGCGCCCGACACGCTCGGTCACCACGGCTGCGGCCACCCGTCACACCCGTCGAACGTTCCTTCCTCTCGCTCGACGGCTGCAGGAGCGGTCCGGGCTCCTGTTGATCATGCGCGCCGTCGCCGCGTCGTCCGCCGTTCTGGATGTCACGCGGGTCTCGTCGCGATCGATAGGGGGCGCCGGGTGCGGCATGGCGGCCTGGGTGGGCCTTGTTCTTGGGGTGGGGGTGGCGGGTCGCGCCCGTAGCGGCAAGAGGCGGTGGGGCGTGCGTGTGAGTGGTGGGGGCGACGCCTGTCGGCGGTGGGCCTTGCTGGAGGCGGCGGGTGGGGGAGAGGGGCCTCTTGCTGGGACTTTGCCGTGATGGGGGTTACCGGGAGGGGCCTGCCGGAGGCGGTGTGTGACGACACGCCCGGACGGAAAATCCGGGTCTCGGAGATGACCTGCGCGGACGCGGCGGATGTGACGGAGGGGACGCGGGAGCAGGTTGCGAAGCAGTCCGGCGAGCCCTACGGTTGACCACAACATCTAGTAGTCACATCGATGTAGTTCCCTATATATGGCGCTACCATCGGTGTAACTCGTTTACGACAGGGGAGGGATTGGACGTGCACTGCCCGTTCTGTCGCAACCCTGACACCAAAGTCATCGACAGCCGTTCGACCGATGACGGCGGCGCCATTAGGCGCCGCCGGTCGTGCTCGGAATGCGGCAAGCGATTCACGACGCAGGAGAATGTGCTCGTGATGGTGGCCAAGCGCAGCGGGGTCACCGAGCCGTTCTCCCGGGAAAAGATCATCGCCGGGGTGCGCAGGGCCTGCCAGGGCCGCCCGGTCGACGAGGATGCGCTCGCGAAGTTGGGACAGCGGGTCGAAGAGGCGATCAGGTCGTCCGGATCCGCGGAAATCCCCTCGCACGAGATCGGCCTCGCGATCCTGGGGCCGCTCGGCGAACTCGACGAGGTCGCCTATCTGCGATTCGCCTCGGTCTACCGGAGCTTCGAGTCGCTGGACGACTTCGCCAAGGAGATCGAAGCACTGCGGAAGGCCGGTTCCTCGGGGGAGCCCGGCCCGTCCCGTTAGGGACGGTTCCGGAAACACATCAGCACAAGTAAAGGCGTCTCCGCGCGGGCATCGTTCGCGCGGCGGCGTGGTTGTTCCTGGACAGGGCCCGGCGGGAGGGTCCGAGAGGGGGAAGGTCATGACGGAGACGGTGAGCGGCTCGACGGCGCGGCGCGGCAAGGGGGGCCGCAAAGGGCTGAAGATCGAGCGCATCTTCACCACGCCCGGCGTGCACCCGTACGACGAGATGCGCTGGGAGCGTCGTGACGTCGTCATGACCAACTGGCGCGACGGCTCGGTGAACTTCGAGCAGCGCGGCGTCGAGTTCCCCGACTTCTGGTCGCTGAACGCCGTCAACATCGTCACGTCGAAGTACTTCCGCGGGGCGGTCGGCACGCCGCAGCGGGAGTGGAGCCTGAAGCAGCTCGTCGACCGCGTCGTCCGGATGTACGTGGACACGGGCCTCAAGGAGGGCTACTTCGCCTCCGACGAGGACGCCGAGATCTTCGACCACGAGCTGAAGTACGCGCTGGTCCACCAGATGTTCAGCTTCAACTCCCCCGTGTGGTTCAACGTCGGCACCAAGTCCCCGCAGCAGGTCTCGGCGTGCTTCATCCTGTCCGTGGACGACACGATGGAGTCGATCCTGGACTGGTACAAGGAAGAGGGCGTGATCTTCAAGGGCGGCTCGGGCGCCGGCCTGAACCTGTCCCGCATCCGCTCCAGCCGGGAGCTGCTGTCCTCGGGCGGGACGGCCAGCGGCCCGGTGTCGTTCATGCGCGGCGCCGACGCGTCCGCCGGGACGATCAAGTCGGGCGGTGCGACCCGCCGCGCCGCCAAGATGGTCGTGCTGGACGTCGACCACCCCGACATCGGGGAGTTCATCGAGACCAAGGCGCGCGAGGAGGACAAGATTCGCGCGCTGCGGGACGCCGGGTTCGACATGGA
Source organism: Actinomadura sp. NPDC048021 (assembly GCF_040653135.1). Lineage (NCBI taxonomy): Bacteria > Bacillati > Actinomycetota > Actinomycetes > Streptosporangiales > Thermomonosporaceae > Actinomadura > Actinomadura sp. NPDC048021. The sequence goes on along the minus strand of NZ_JBEZJQ010000029.1, from coordinate 82,634 downwards.
CCTCGGCGGCAAGGACATCGGCAGCGTCCAGTACCAGAACGCCAACAACTCCGTCCGGGTGTCGGACGAGTTCATGCACGCCGTGGAGTCGGACGGCGAGTTCGCGCTGCGCGCCCGGATGACCGGCGAGGTCGTCGAGACGATCAAGGCCAAGGAGCTGTTCCGGCTGATGGCCAAGGCGGCGTGGGAGTGCGCCGACCCGGGCATCCAGTACGACGACACGATCAACGACTGGCACACCAACCCCGAGACCGGGCGGATCACCGCGTCCAACCCCTGCTCGGAGTACATGAGCCTGGACAACTCGTCCTGCAACCTCGCGAGCATCAACCTGCTCAAGTTCCTCACCCCCGAGGACGCCTTCGACGTCGCCAGGTTCGTCAAGCTCACCGAGCTGATCATCACGGCGATGGACATCTCCATCACGTTCGCCGACTTCCCGACGGAGAAGATCGCGCAGACGACCCGCGACTACCGGCAGCTCGGCATCGGCTACGCCAACCTGGGCGCGCTGCTGATGGCGACCGGGCACGCCTACGACTCCGAGGGCGGACGTTCCCTCGCGGCGGCGATCACGTCGCTGATGACGGGCGTCGCCTACCGGCGCTCGGCCGAGATCGCGGGCGTCGTCGGGCCGTACGCGGGCTACGCGCGCAACGCCGAGGGCCACAAGCGCGTCATGCGCAAGCACGCCGCCGCCAACGACGACGTCCGCACGCTGGACGCGATGGGCAAGGCGATCCACGCCGCCGCGGCCAAGCAGTGGACCGACTGTCTGAAGGCCGGCGAGAAGAACGGCTACCGCAACGCCCAGGCCAGCCTGCTCGCCCCCACCGGGACGATCGGCCTGATGATGGACTGCGACACCACCGGCATCGAGCCGGACCTCGCGCTGATGAAGTTCAAGAAGCTCGTCGGCGGCGGGTCCATGCAGATCGTCAACCACACGGTGCCGCGCGCCCTGAAGCAGCTCGGCTACCAGCAGGAGCAGATCGAGGCGATCGTCGAGTACATCTCCGAGCACGGCCACGTCGTGGACGCGCCCGGGCTGCGCCCCGAGCACTACGAGGTGTTCGACTGCGCGATGGGCGAGCGGGCGATCAGCCCGATGGGGCACGTCCGGATGATGGCGGCCGTCCAGCCGTTCCTGTCCGGCGCGATCTCCAAGACCGTCAACATGCCGGAGCAGGCCACCATCGAGGACATCGAGAAGGTGTACTTCGAGGGCTGGCGGCTCGGCCTGAAGGCCCTGGCGATCTACCGCGACAACTGCAAGGTCGGCCAGCCGCTGTCCGTCGCGGGCAAGAAGGAGGAGCCGAAGGCGGCGGCGCCCGCCGAGACGGCGCCACGTCCGGTCCGCCGGCGCCTGCCGAAGCAGCGTCCCGCGACCGTGACCCGCTTCTCCGTGGCGGGCGCCGAGGGCTACATGACCGCTTCGTCCTACCCGGACGACGGCGTCGGCGAGGTCTTCCTCAAGCTCGGCAAGCAGGGTTCCACGCTCGCCGGCGTGATGGACGCCTTCTCCATGGCGATCTCCATCAGCCTCCAGTACGGCGTCCCGCTGGAGACGTGGGTGGAGAAGTTCACCAACATGCGGTTCGAGCCGGCGGGCATGACCGACGACCCGGACATCCGCATGGCGACCTCGGTGATGGACTACATCTTCCGCCGCCTGGCGCTGGACCACCTCCCGTACGAGGAGCGCGCCGGCCTCGGCATCTTCACCGCCGAGGAGCGCGCGATGCAGGCCAACGGCGAGGACCCCGCCGCCCTGCACGTCGAGGAGGAGGTCGACCGCGAGTCCCTGGCGCAGTCCGCCGAGATCGCCCGGCCGGCGGCGCCCGCCCCGGCCGCGGGCGGCGAGGCGCGCTCGTCCATGGAGGTCATCGAGAGCCGCCAGGGCCGCACGGCCGACGCGCCGCTCTGCCTCACCTGCGGCACCAAGATGCGCCCGGCGGGCAGCTGCTACGTCTGCGAGGGCTGCGGCTCCACCAGCGGCTGCAGCTGATCTCGGCTGTGTAGTGCCTGGTCAGAGCGGGGTATCGGCGATGAGCCGGTACCCCGCTCTCCCTTTCGCATGAGCGTTCGTTGCGTTGGGTGCGACTCGGCATTCGACCTGCGGCCTGTCGTGACCGGCCTTTGCCGGGGGCAGGGGCGAAGCTTCGACTGGGTTATGCGACCGCCATCAGATGGGCTCCTCGCCAGGCAGGGGTTCGCGCGCGGGGGCTTGGCGGGTCTTCATGGTCAGGGCCAGCAGGATGGTGCAGGCGGTGAAAACCGCTCCGACGGTGAAGGCCGTGGTCGCCCCCTTGGTGAAGACGTGGTGGCCTGTTCCGTGTGCCGTGCGGGTTGCGGCACCGAACGCGGTGACGAGGATGGCCAGCCCCAGTGCGCCGCCGATCTGCTGCATGACATTGAGAAGGCCGGAGGCGGCGCCGGCGTCCTCCGCGCGGACGTCTGAGGTCAGCACGGTGGTGATCCCGACCAGCAGGGTGCCCATGCCGAGACCGGCGATGAGTGTCGGGCCAAGCAGCGATCCCGCGTAGTCGGCCGACGGTGTGAGCCGGGCCAGCCAGAGAAGGCCCACGGTGATGGCCGCGGCGCCGGAGGCGGTGAGCGTCTTCGAGCCGAGGCGGGGCAGCAGCCGAGCGGAAGCGTTGGAGGAGACGAGGATCAAGAGGGTCAGCGGCACGAACGCGAGGCCGGCCTTCAGCGGGGCGTAGCCGCGGATCTGCTGCAGGAACTGGGTGAGGAAGAAGAACATGCCGTTGCCCGCGGCCATGACGAACAGCAGGCCGAGGTAGCCGGTGGCCCGGTTGCGGTCGGCGAACAGCCGCAGCGGAGTGATCGGCTGCCGGGCACGGGCCTCGACGGCCACGAACAGCGCGAGCAGGATGACGGCCGCGCCGAGCGCGCCGAGGGCGAGCGGGTCGCCGAAGTCCTGTTCGGCGGCGCGGATGAAGCCGAAGACGAGTGCGGTCACGCCCAGGGTCGAGGTCAGCGAGCCGGTGAGATCGAAGTGTCCTGGACGGCGGTCGGTCCTGGCGATGAACAGCGGGGCCGAGATGAGCAGGACGGCGCCGACCGGCACGTTGATGAACAGGACCCAGCGCCAGGAGATCCAGTCGGTGAGCATTCCGCCGGCGATCAGACCGAGCGCGGCGCCGGAGCCGGAAACGGCCGCGTAGGCGCCGAGCGCCCGCCCTCGCGCGGCCTGGTCGGGGAAGCCGATAGTGATCAGGGCGAGCACGGTCGGTGCGGCGACGGCGGCGCCGATCCCCTGCCCGGCGCGGGCGGCGAGCAGCATTCCGGCCGAGGTCGACAGCCCCCCGGCCAGTGAGGCGACGGTGAACACGGCGACTCCGCCGATGAGCGCCCGCCGCTGGCCGAAGATGTCGCCGACGCGTCCGCCGAGCAGGAGCAGCCCGCCGAACGCCAGCATGTAGGCGTTCAGCACCCACGACAGATCGGCGGGGGAGAACCCCACGTCTCGCTGGATGTGGGGCAGGGCGATGTTCACCACGCTGGTGTCGAGGATGAACATCGTCTGACAGATCAGCACGATCGCCAGCACGAGGCCCGGTCGGCGCCGCGGTCCGGGCGGATCGGGCACACGGGCGGCCCCCGTCGTCGGCGCGGGCAGGATCTCTTCGGTCATGGTGCTCCTCGCTGCGGCGATGAGAGTTAAACGAGGAGGCTCCTCGCTTCAAGTCCGGTACGATATGAGGAGGTTCCTCGTTTAGCAACCGGCGGAGGGTTCATGACGACTGGGCGGGCGACCGAGCGGGCGCCGCGCAAGGACGCGCAGCGCAACTACGACCGGCTGCTGACGGCGGCGCGGGCGGCGTTCACCGAGCAGGGCGTCGGCGCGTCATTGAACGACATCGCGCGCAGAGCCGGCGTCGGGAACGTGACCCTCTACCGGCACTTCCCGAACCGCCAGGCGCTTCTGGAGGCACTACTCGGTGAGAGCCTGCGCGGGCTGCGCGTGCGCTCAGACGCACTGCTCACCGCCGCCATGCCTGGCGACGCACTGGTCGAGTGGTTCGAGGCCGCGGTGGAGCATGCGATGACCTATCGCGGCCTGGTCGACGCCCTCGTTGACAGCCTCGCCGATCCGGAATCGGACCTGCACGCCAGTTGCCAGGCCATGAAAGCGGGTGGGGCGCAACTGTTGGCGCGCGCTCAGGAGGCCGGAGCAGTCCGGCCGGACGTCAACGCCTCCGCGCTGTTCTCGCTCGTCGCGGCGGTCGCCTGGGCCGTGGAACGAGGACCTGAGGACCGTGAGCAGATCCTGGCCGTCTTCTTCGACGGACTTCGCCCTGCTGGGGGCCCCGTACGTGATGACGGCGGCGCTTGAGACAGAGATTCGGGCGGGAATACCGCACCCTTCGAACAAGCGCACTGCTCTAGTGCACGAGCACACGAGACGGGCCGCGACCAGGTGGAACTGCGGGAGACTAGGATCGGATCATGCCTTTGACGGGGACGGACGTCGACCGGTTCGAGCTGGCGAGGCCCCGCCTGGAGGCCATCGCCTACCGTCTGCTCGGTTCGGCGGACGAGGCGCAGGACGTCGTGCAGGAGACGTTCCTGCGCTGGCAGGCCGCCGACGTCGCCCACATCGAGGTCCCCGAGGCCTGGCTGACGAAGGTGCTCACCAACCTGTGCCTGAACCAGCTCACCTCCGCGCGGGCGCGCCGCGAGACCTACGTGGGCCGATGGCTCCCCGAGCCGCTGCTCGCAGGGGACGTGATGCTCGGGCCCGCCGACACGGCCGAGCAGCGGGAATCGGTGTCGTACGCGGTCCTCACCCTCATGGAGCGCCTGACCCCCAACGAGCGGGCCGTCTACGTGCTGCGGGAGGCCTTCGACTACCCGCACCGGGAGATCGCCGAGATCCTCGACATCACCGAGGCCGCCTGCCAGCAGATCTTTCACCGCGCGAAGAAGCATGTCGCGCACGGGAAGGCCCGCGGCGCGATCGACGAGGCGGCCGCCCATCGGATCGTCGAGGAGTTCCTCGCGGCCGCCACCAGCGGCCGGACGGATGAGCTCGTGCGCCTGCTCACCAAGGACGCCGTCTCCGTCGGCGACGGGGGAGGGAAGGTCCCGGCGCGCACCAAGGCGTTCGAGGGGGCCGTCGCGGTCGCGACGTTCGTGCGGGCGCTCTTCAAGCCCGCGGAGGCCAAACGCGCCATCGTCGGCGGCTCGTCCGAGATCTACGCCTGGGTCGCCAATGGCGAGCCCGCCGTTGTGGCCGTCGTGGACGGCCGGGTCGTCGCCGTCATGTGCCTGGAGGTGACGGCCGAGGGCATCACCGCCTGCCGTACTCAGGCGAACCCCGACAAGCTCGAACGCGCGACCGCGCAATGGGCGGCGGCCGAGCATGGGGAGCCCCTGCTCGCGGTGTGACGTAGGACACGTTCGACTTCTGTCAGCAATCGGCGGGCCATCCGGTTCAAGTGGCGAACCCGGACCGGAGAGCAAGGGAGCCGACGATGAGAGTACTGGTGGCAGGAGCGACCGGAGCGATGGGCAAGGAGCTCGTGCCTCGTCTGGTCGAAGCGGGGCACGAGGTGTTCGCCATGGTCCGCGGCGAAGCCGGCAAGGCCGGGGCGGCGCGGCTGGGCGCGGTACCGGTCATCGCCGACGCGCTCGACCGCTCCCAGGTCGAGGCGGCCGTGCGCGAGGCGGCCCCGGAGGTGATCGTCAACCAGTTGACCGCCATCGGGCACATCGACACCCGCCGTTTCGAACGCAGCTTCGCCGCGACCGACCGGCTGCGGATCGAGGGCAACGACAATCTGCTCGCCGCCGCCCGCGCCACCGGGGTACGGCGCTTCGTCGCCCAGAGCAACGGCGCGTTCACCTACGATCGGACCGGCGGGCGGGTCAAGAGCGAGCACGACCCCTTGGACCGCTCACCGGTCGCGCAGATGGCCTCGATGATCGCCGCGGTCGGGCACCTGGAGAAGGCCGTGCTGAGCGCCGACTGGACCGAGGGGATCGTGCTGCGCTACGGCGCGTTCTACGGACCCGGCACCTCCATGGCGCCGGGTTCGGAGCAGCTGGAGATGATCCGCAAGCGCAAGTTCCCGGTCGTCGGCGACGGCGGCGGCGTGTGGTCGTTCGTCCACATCGCCGACGCCGCCGAGGCCACGGTCGCGGCGGTGGAGAACGGCGGCCGCGGTGTCTACAACATCGTGGACGACGACCCCGCCCCGGTCGCCGAATGGCTGCCGGAACTGGCGGCGATGCTGGGCGCCAAGAAGCCGCTGCGCGTGCCGCGGTTCATCGGACGGCTGGCAGCCGGAGAGGCCGGAGTCGTGCTCATGACCGAACTGCGTGGCGCGTCCAACGCCAAGGCCAAGCGCGAACTGGGCTGGAACCCGGCGCACCCCAGCTGGCGTCAGGGCCTCCAGGTCAAGGCGTGAGTTGGTGATCGCCGCCCCGGCCTCCACGAGCGGGCGGAGCAGCCGGTGCTCACGGAGCGAGGGACCGGCTTCGGTCGGTCCCTTCGCCTGGCTCAGGTCGGTGTGCCGGTGTCGTCGGCGGGGCGCTTGGTCGGCTGGGTGGACGAGGCGCGGCGGCGCTGGGACGGCTTCCGGCGTCCGGCCACCAGCACGTCGTCGGGGTCGTCGGCGGGCTTGTCCGGCTTCTCGGACGGGTCCGGGGCGGGAGCCGCGGGCGCTTTGGGGGAGCGGCGCGGCTTCTTCGCGGGCTTCGTCTCGGCCTGCCGCAGCGACTCCACGAAGCTCGCCGCGTCCTCCTCGTCCTCGTCGCCCTGATGGGGGCGGTGGAAGCGCTTCGCGACGATCCACTGGTCGAGGGTCAGGCGGCCGCCGCCGCCCGCCGCGAACAGCAGGCCGGCCATGCCCAGCGCGAGGACCAGCTCGTAGCCGTTCTGGACGGTCTTGCCGTCCACCAGGAACAGGCCCTGGTCCGCGTGGACGAAGACGAACGCGCCGGCCATGTCGATGAAGAGGAGGGCACCGGCGATCGGCAGGCCGAGCCCGACGATCAGCGCGGCCCCGCCGAGGAGCTCGACGAACGCGGAGTAGACGGCCGCGGCGGTCGGCAGCGGCACGCCGAGGGCGTCGAAGGAGCGGCCCGTCGCGGTGACCCCCGCCTCGATCTTCTGCCAGCCGTGTGCCATGAAGACGATGCCCACGCCCAGCCGCGCCAGGACGGCGGCGACGTCGTACAGCGGACGAGTGCGCATGCCAGCGGCTCCTTCGGCGCGGGGGGACGGGCCCTGGTTGACGGAGAGTATGACGGCCCCGGGGCGGATATCGCGAACATCGCAGGTGAACGGACCGCTCAGGTTTCGATGAAGGCGCGGACGAGGGCCGCGGCGACGGTTCCGCAAACGTGCTCCAGGGTCTCGACGCCGTCCCGCAGGGTGGAGTCGCGTTCGGAGAGAGCGGCGAGCAGGAAGGTGCGGCCCGCGATGGCGACGATTCCGATGCTGTTGACCGTCCAGGCGCCGCCGTGCCTTTCGCGGGGCAGCCAGCCGTTCTTCACCTCGGCGCCGGTCCCCGCCGCGCTGACTCCCCATGCCTGCTCTGGCGCCACGTCCCCCATCAGGCGGCGGACGTAGCGGCGGCTCGCGGAACTCAGCGGGCTGTCCGCGGAGGTGAGGGCGGTCAGCAGCCGGATCTGGTCGGCGGCGCTCGTCGTCGTCGACCCCCAGGAGCCGCCGGGACCGGGCTCGGTGTCGCGCAGGCCGAGCTTCCTGTTGGCGGAGGCCAGACCGCGCGCGCCGCCGACGGAACGCCACAACGCGCTGGCGGCGTCGTTGTCGCTGACCTTGATGGCCCGCTCGGCGAGGGCCTTCTCGCTGGACGTGAGTGCACGCCGCTCGTGCTGAGCCCGGAGAAGCAGCGCCATGACGATGTCGACCTTGACGATGCTGGCCGTCGCCGTCCGCAGGCCGTCGCCGTAGGAGTACGAGAGGCCGGTGGACGCCTCGCGCACCGAGATCGACAGATCGCCGGTCCTGCCGTCCAGGTACCGGCGGAGCGCGCGGGTGAGTTCATCGCGCTGCGATCGGGTGAGGGTGGGCGTCGTCGGATGCCGCCTCTGGGCCGGGGCCGTCGGGGTCGTCGGGGCCATCGTAGGGACGGCGGGGGGCTCGTAGACGAACGCCGTCGAACCGGCCACGAGGGTCGCGGTCGCGGCGAGCACCGCGGCGGCGAGGAGCACGGCCCGTCTCATCGACGCCGTCCTGCGTCGGGATCCATGATCGGGAGTGTCGGGAGCGGGCTGTTACCCCTGCGTTAACACTTGAGACGGCGTAATAGGTGCGGCACATGAGCGACGTCGTGGTGAGAACATGTACGCATGATGGGTTCTCGTCAGCTGGAGTACTTCAGGGCGGTGGCGCGTGAGCTGCACTTCACTCGTGCGGCGGAGACGTTGCAGATCGCGCAGCCCGCCCTGTCCCAGCAGATCCGCAAGCTGGAGCGGCAGCTCGGCATCACCCTGTTCGAGCGCAACAACCACAGGGTCGAGCTGACACCGGCCGGGTCGGCGCTCCTGGAGCACGCCGAGCGGATCCTGTCCGACATCGCGGCGGTCGAGGACGAGATGCGCGGCTGGGCGGAGGGGACGCGGGGCCGGATCCGCCTCGGCGGCGCCCGCGGCCTGACGGCCCGGCTCGCGCGCCTGCTGGCGGAGTTCTCCGGGGAGTTCCCGGCGGTCGACGTGGAACTCCGGGAGATGAACACCGAGGAGATGGTCGCGGGCCTCGGCGGAGGACGCCTCGACGCGGCGACCGTCGTCCGGATGCCGCCGCAGGAGGAAGGGCGGCGGCTGGAGTCCCTCCCCCTCGGCGAGGAGCCGCTCGTCCTCATCACTTCGGAGTCGGCGCCGCTCGCGGGCCGGTACAGAGTGCCCGTCGCCGCGCTGGACGGTGTCGACCTGGTCTGCTACTCGCCGGGCTCGGTGATCCGCGAGATCGTCCTGTCCGCCCTGGCGGCCGCCGGCGCGACGGCGCGCATCCGGTTCGAGACGCGGGAGTACAGCACGGCCAGGGCGATGGCGAGCGTGGGACTCGCCGCGGCCGTCGTCCCCCGCTCGGTCGCCGAGGAGCCGGGCCAGCCGGTGAGCGTCGTGCGGCTTGAGCCCGAACCGACCTGGGCGCCGTCCCTCGCCTGGCCCGCCGGACGCCGTCCGAGTCCCGCGCTGGCCGCGTTCATCGACTTCGCGGCGCGCCGTCCGGACCTCGCCTCGATCGGACCGTGACCGCAGACCGCCGGGGAACCGGAGCGGCATGACGAGACGTCCGCGACGCGGGCGGCTGACACGAGAGTAATAAGGCTGAGATATGACGATGAGCCTTACTAGGTCTTGGACATCTTGCCGCTATCGGCACGAGCATGGAGGCGTCCCACAGAACGCGGACTTCTACAGAGGAGCAGGACATGAACCGTGGCGAGCGCGGACGGCGCGAATATGAAGGGTTGATGGGGCGCAGGCCCGAAGAGGCGCTCGGTGAGGTGCTCCAGACGTCCCCGCAGATGTTCGAGGCCGTGGTGGAGGGGGCGTTCGGCGGGGCGCTGGCCCGGCCCGAACTGAGTCGCCGGGCGCGCGAGCTGGCCTCCGTCGCCATCATCGCGGCCCTGGGCGGCGCCGACCGCCGCCTCGCCAGCCATGTGCGGGGAGCGTTGCGGCAGGGCGTCGAACCGTCCGAACTGCTGGCCCTGTGCGAGCACGTCTCGGTTTACGCGGGCTTCCCTCGCGCGCTCGACGCGCTCGCCGTCGTCAACGGCGTTCTGGAAGAGCAGGGCATGGCCAAGCCGCCGCGCATGCACCGCATCGCGCTCGCCGACCATGAGACCGTCGTCGCGCAGAAGGGCGACCGCGGACCGGCCGTGATCCTCTCGCACTCCCTGGGCGTGGACTGGCGCATGTGGGAGCCCGTCATGGAGCGGCTGGCGGACGGCCGGCGGGTCTTCGCCTACGACTTCCGCGGACACGGCGGCGCAGCCGGGGCGCCCCGCCCGTTCAGCATGGACGACCTCGCCGCGGACCTGCTCGGCGTCCTCGACGCCTTCGACGTGGACCGGGGGCACGTCGTCGGCCTGTCGATGGGCGGCGGCATCGCGCAGACCGCCGCCGTCCGCGCACCCGAACGCGTCGCGTCGCTGGCCCTGCTCGCCACCACCGACCACGCCTTCGACGCCTTCGAGGACCGAGCCCGGTCCGGTGAGGCCGACGGCATGGAAGCGCAGATCGTCCCCACCCTGACGCGCTGGTTCACGCCCGCCGCGCTCGCCACCGACCCCTGGGGCGTCCGGTACGCGCGGGAGCGCATCCGGCGCTTCGACCCCGCCGACTGGGCCGCGGCCTGGCGGGCCTTCAAGGGCCTGGACGTCCAGGGCCGGCTGGCAGGGAAGGACTTCCCGACCCTGGTGCTCGCGGGAGAACTGGACGCCTCGACGACCCCGGAGATCATGGCGGGGATCGCCGGGCGCATCCCGGGCTCGACCTACCGGGAGCTTCCCGGCACGCCGCACATGCAGACCCTCGAACGTTCCGACCTGGTCGCCGAAGCCCTCGACGAGTTCCTTCCCGCCGATCGCTAGGGCCGTCGCCCTCCCTCCCCCGGGTGAGGCGAACGCCCCGCGCGGGGGAGGAGCGCCCGCCCGGCGGACGGCAGGCTTCGATCATGACGGGGATGTCCGGAATGATCGGGACGAGATGGGCGGCGGCGCGACGGCTCGGCGGGTACGGCGCCGCCGCGTCGTTGTCGCTTTATCTGGCGGTCAAGGTCGTGTGGGTAGCGGCCGCGGCGTTCGGCCACGTTCCAGCGCATTTCGGCGGCGCGGACTGGATCGTGCTCAACGTGGTGACGGTCGGCATGTCCGCGACCGGGATCGCGCTGGGGCTCGTCCTGGCGCGGGGCATGCGGTGGCGGATCCCGGCCGCGCCTCTGGTCTTCCTCACATGGGTGGGCGGCGGCTTCCTGATCCCCCTCATGCCCTACAGCCTGGTCAGTGCCCTCCTGGGCGGCGGTGGGGAGGACGCCGGCGGCGACGCGGCGCCCTCGTGGGAGATGACTTTCATCGGCATCGGATTCACCGGCATGGCCATCGGCCTCGCCATCGCGCTCCCCATCTACATGCGGGAACGATGGCCGGCCGCCTTCCTCGGACGTCTCTCCGACCGCAACCGGACCGCCGTCGGACGCGCGCGCACGGCCGCCGTGCTCACCGCCGTGCCGGCCGCCTTCTGGACGCTGTGGTCGGCGGGTGCGGAACTCGGCCTCGACCCCGCGCACCGCGACCTCGTCGACGTGAACACCCGCCTCCTCCTGGGCGACTCGGCCCTGTGGGCGCTCCTCGGCGTCTGGAGCGTCCTGGCCGTCAGCTCCGCACGTCCGAACATGCCCGCCTGGCTGCCGACGGCCATCGGATTCACCGCGTCCGGCTCCCTTTTCGCCTGGGGCGGCTGGAAACTCGCGGTCGCGGTCTTTCGCCCGGGCGGCTACACGTCCGCCGAGTATCCGATCGCGGCCATCGCCCTCAACGGCCTCGCCGCCGCAGGAGGCCTGCTGATGCTGAGCACCCTCCTGGCCTCCCTCCGCGCCTCCGAAGCGCCGCCCGCCAACACGCCGCCCGCCAACGCGCCGCCCGCCAACGCGCAGGCCGCCAATGCGCAGGCCAGCAACGCGCAGACCGGCGACGCGCAGGCCGGCAAGAGTTGAGAGCGGCGCGCGGCCGTTCAGCGAGTCCGGCCCCTCGGCTTCAGAGGCGTCGCGGGCATGGCGGGCGCCGGGATGGGGGAGCCGTCGTAGCCGCGCACGCTGCCGAAGCGGTCGCCTCCCATCCAGTCGTCGCGGGCGCGGGCTATCTCCTCACCCGTCCGGGCGACGAAATTCCACCACATGACGAGCTTCTCCTCGAACGGTTCGCCGCCGAGCAGCACGAGCCCGCTCGCCACGTCGGCCCTCAGGGGCAGCTCGCGGCGGCCGGATCCCAGGTACAGCATCGACCCGGGGTCCACGCGCATGCCGTCGACCTCCGTGACGCCGGACATCGTGAGCACGGCGTACTCGAAGTCCGGTTCCACGGGCAGGCGCACGTCCGCGCCGTCCGCCAGGGCGACGTCCGCCCCGACGATGGGCGTGAAGACCGTGCCGGGCGACGCGGCCCCGTCCAGCTCCCCGAGGATCACGGTGGCGCCGAACCCCGGACCGTCGACGACGGGCAGGTCGGCGTGATGCTCGAAGGCCGGGTCGGTGTCCCTGTCCGAATCGGGCAGCGCCACCCAGAGCTGGGCCCCGTGCAGGACGGGGCCGTGCCCGCGCGGCGACTCCTCCGAATGCGAGATCGCCCGTCCGGACGTCATCAGCCCGAGCTCCTTCGGCCGGACGGTCTGCAGACTGCCCAGGCTGTCGCGGTGGAGCACCTCGCCGCCGTGCAGCCAGCTCACCGTCTGCAGGCCGATGTGCGGATGCGGCGGCACCTGCATCCCCGGCTCATCGGCGATGTCGTCCGGCCCGTAGTGGTCGACGAAGCACCAGGCGCCGACCATCCGGCGGCCCAGGCTGGGCAGCAGCCGCCGCACGACCGTGCTCTCGCCGAGCGGCACCCGCCGGGGCGGCAGCAGCTCACGGACCGGCCCTCCCGGGACGTCCTCCCGCCCTCCGCACTCGACCGGCTTCGGCTTGACGTCAAGATTGCTCACCAGACCACCCTCCCCGCAACGCCGCCATTCAACAACGCCCCCGCCCCGCCCATCGAACCGACCTGCCAGGAAGCGCGTCACCGCACCGGTGCGCGAGTTGTTCCGAGGTTCTCGGGAGCGGGTGTCGTGGCGAGGTGGTGGTGCCTTATGTGAGGGAGGGCGGGGGCGCCTTCGGCGGGGGGTGCGGGGCGGGGAAGGGCGGGGCCCAGGGTTCGTTGTCGATCTCCAGTGTGTTGATCAGTTGGCCGATGGTGCGGTACCAGCCGGCGAGCACCAGGATCTCGAGCAGTTGAGGCTCCTCGTAGTGCTCGGCGAGGGCGCTCCAGGTCCGGTCGGATATGCGGGCCGAGTCGTGGAGTTCGTCGGCCGCGCTCATCAGGAGGCGCTCCTTCGGCGACCAGGGGGCGCCGTCGCCGGACACGGTCGCCCGGAGGTGCTCCCGGCCGAGCCCGGCGGCCTCGCCGAACGCCGCGGCGTGGACGCCCCACTCGTACTCGCAGCCGGTGCGGGCGCAGGTCCGGTCGATGATGATCTCCCGGTCGCGGGCGGGCAGGCGGCCGTGGGCGAGCAGGCCGGCGCCGAGCACGCGCATGCGGGACGCCAGTTCGGGGTTCCGGTGCAGGACGCGGAACAGCACCAGAGGGTCGTGGGCGACGTCCGGCGGCATCCATCTGGCCAGGGCGGCGGCGACTTCGGGGGTGTACGGGGGATCGAGCGGCGCGATGCGGGGCACGGCGACCTCCGGAATGCTTCGGTTTTAGAAGCAGTCTGATGCTTCGGAAAAAGAAACGCAAGGGAGCGTGCGGAGGACGTCGAGGCGGCTGTCGGGGCCCCCGGGCCGGGATCAGCTGCCGCAGGACGGGGCGCGGTGTCAGCCGGGCCCTTCGTCGAGCGCGGCGGCCCATCGGTCGGACCATCGCGACAGCGGGCGGAGAGCCTCCCGGGCGTCGCGGCCCAGCTCGGTCAGGGCGTAGAGGTTCTCGGGCGTCTGGCGGACGAGGCCCGCGTCGATCAGTTCGAGGAGCCGCTGCCGCAGGACGCTGGAGGACATGGCGTCGCAGCGCTGCTGGAGGGAGCGGAAGCCGAGGGGCTGGTCCTGGAGTTCCCAGACGATGCGCAGGGTCCAGCGGCGGCCGAACAGGTCGAGGGCCGCCATCAGCGGGCGGCCCCCGGACGAGCCGCGCACCGGCCTTCCCGGTTTCGGCATGCCCCCTCCTGTGGTCGGGTTCCCGGAACACTAGCCGCAGTGGCCGCCCGCCGCCGCGCCGTCGTCGCGCACGCGGCGGAATCCGGTGCGGGTCCGCGGGGTTCAGGTCTACGTGATGCACGGTGAGTACAAGGTCCCCGGCGGCAAGCTGGTCGTCGCCGACGTCGACGTCGTGGACGGGGTGCTGCGCGGCCCGAGGATCAGCGGCGACTTCTTCCTGGAACCGGACGACGCCCTCGAAACGATCAATGCGGCCCTGGACGGGCTGCCGGCCGGGCTCGACGCCCGGGCGCTCGGGGCCCGCGTCCAGGCGGCCCTTCCGCGGGACACCGTGATGCTCGGCATCACCGCCGAGGCCGTGGGGATCGCGGTGCGGCGGGCCGTCGCGCGCGCGTCCGACTGGCGCGAGCACGACTGGCGGCTCGTCCATGAGCCGCCGCAGGACCCGGCGCTGCACATGGCCCTCGACCAGGTTCTCGCCGAGGAGGTCGGCGCGGGACGGCGCCCGCCGACGCTGCGGGTGTGGGAGTGGGCGTCGCCGGCGGTGGTCATCGGCAGCTTCCAGTCGCTGCGCAACGAGGTCGACGCCGCGGAGGCCGAGCGGCACGGCGTGGAGGTGGTCCGCCGGATCAGCGGCGGCGGCGCGATGTTCATCGAGCCGGGCAACACCATCACCTACTCGCTCTACGCCCCGGAGAGCCTGGTGGCGGGGATGTCCTTCGCCGAGAGCTACGCCTTCCTCGACGACTGGGTGCTGGGCGCGCTGGGCGAGCTCGGGATCAGGGCCTGGTACCAGCCGCTGAACGACATCACCTCCGACCACGGCAAGATCGCCGGGGCCGCGCAGAAGCGGCTGGCCGCCGGCGCCGTGCTGCACCACGTGACCATGGCCTACGACATCGACGCCGACAAGATGCTGAAGGTCCTCCGCATCGGCCGGGAGAAGATCTCCGACAAGGGCATCGCCAGCGCGGTCAAGCGCGTGGACCCGCTCCGCCGCCAGACCGGCCTGCCCCGCGAAGAGATCATCGGTCGCATGATCGCCCATTTCCGCGGCCGCTACGGCCTCACCGACGACCGCGTGACCGACGACGAGCGGCGCCTCGCCGACAAGTACGTGACCGGCAAGTTCGCCACCCCCGACTGGACCGCCCGAGTCCCCTGACACTCCGACGCCTCTCACGACATCGTTCCTTTCTGGTGC
Source organism: Actinomadura sp. NPDC048021 (assembly GCF_040653135.1). Taxonomy (NCBI): domain Bacteria; kingdom Bacillati; phylum Actinomycetota; class Actinomycetes; order Streptosporangiales; family Thermomonosporaceae; genus Actinomadura; species Actinomadura sp. NPDC048021. The sequence goes on along the minus strand of NZ_JBEZJQ010000029.1, from coordinate 67,527 downwards.
GGTCAGGCGGGTTGGGTGTGCGTGCAGGGGGTGGATTCTTGGACGGGGTGCTGCTGCTCGCGCCCGGCGGCTCGTTCGGGGTGGGCTATGAGGCGCCAGGCCCCCAGGGCCGCGGCGAGGTAGGCGGCTCCGACCAGTGAGAACGCGATGGCCGCGCTGGCCGTCCAGTCGGTGGACGTGCCCAGTACGGCGCCGATGACCGCTACGCCGATGAGCGTGCCTATCTGGCGTCCCGTGTTGAGGACGGAGCCCGCGACGCCGCCGTTGCCCGGGCCCGCGGCATCGACCATGACCGCCGTCATGGCGGGGGAGACGATGCCGCCCGCGATGCCGGTCGTCGCCAGGGCCGCCGCGGTCGTCCAGTAGGGGCCCGACGGGGTGAGCGCGGTCAGGGCGAACGCCGCTGCGGCCGCCAGGACGAGGGAGGCGGTCAGCAGAAGGCCGGTCGCGATGCGGGCGGACAGGTGCGCGAACGCCAGATTGCTCAGCGGCAGGAAGACCGTCATCGGGAGGACCATCAGGCCCGCCCGGATCGGGCCGGCGCCCGTGCCGTGCTGGAAGTACAGGCCGACCAGGAAGAGCGTCCCGAAGAAGGCGGCGTTGAAGAGGAAGCCCACGGTGTTGGCGCCGGTGAAGCGCGGGTCGCGGAACAGCGCCCACGGCATCACGGTGGCGGGGGCGCGGCGTTCCCGCAGCAGGAGGAGGGCGGTGGCGCCCGGCACCAGGGCGATCGCGGCGAGGACCGGGAGGGAGGTCCAGCCGCGGTGCGGTCCCTCGATCAGCACGAAGCTCAGGGCGCCGAGGCCGGCGGCCAGCGCGGCGTGGCCGGGGAGGGCGAGCGGGCCGGGACGGCCGGGGACGGGGGCGATGTGGCGGCGGGCCAGCGCCATGCCCGCGATCGCGAGCGGCAGGTTGAGCAGGAAGATGCTGCGCCAGCCGAGCGTGCCCACCAGGACGCCGCCGAGCGTCGGGCCGAGCGCGATCGAGGACGACACGATCGCCGACCAGAGGCCGAGCACGCGCGTGCGGCGCCGCGGGTCGGGGAACGCCTCGACCAGCAGGGCGAGCGAGCTCGGCATGAACAGCGCGGCGCCCGCGCCCTGGACGAGCCGGGCCGCGATGAGGACCTCGATCGCGGGGGCGAGCGCGGCGGCCAGCGAGGCGGCGAGGAACACCGCCATGCCCGCCAGGTAGACGCGCCGGGCCCCGAGCCGGCCGGCGAGGCCGCCCGCCAGCATCAGCAGGGCCGCGAACGTCAGCACGTAGCCGTCGACGGCCCAGGTCAGGCGGCTCAGCGGAGCGTGGAGGCGCTCCTGCACGGTAGCCCCCGCTATCTGCATGACCGTGGCGTCCACGCTCGCCATCACGAAGCCCGCGGCGAGCGCGGTGATCTTCATGGCGGGGGAGCCTCCGTGTCCGGATGCCATGACCAGTCCCTTCGTCAAGCGGACGGGTCGCGTCCGCTTCCGGAGAAGCTAGCGCAACCGGACGCGAGCTGTCCACTTAAATCGGACCAGTAGCGTCCGCTTGTGGCTAGAATCCGATTCATGAGCGGTACCAGGAGCGCGGTGGACCGGCTGCTGGACGACGGCACGGGCCGCCGCCCGCGGGCCGACGCCCGGCGCAACGTGGAGCGTCTCGTCGCGGCGGCGCGCGAGGCGACCGGCGAGATCGGCGGAGAGGTCACGGCCCACGAGATCGCGCGCCGCGCCGGGGTGGGCGTCGGTACGTTCTACCGGCGCGTCAGCACCCTGGAGACGCTGCTCGAGGCGGTCCTCGCCGAGGTGCTCGGTGAGATCGTCGCCAAGGGCGACGAGGGCCTCGCCGATCCCGACCCATGGGAGGGCTTCTGCGACTTCGCGGCGTCCTACACCCGGCTTCGAAACGAACTGTGCGACATCAACTACGCGCTGGGCGGTGGCATCGACCACGCGCGCGCGGAACTGCGCGAGCGCATCCGCCTTCTGGTGGAGCGGGCGCAGGGCGCCGGCGCCATGCGCGCCGACATCACGTGGCAGGACGTCGCGTTCCTGCTGGTGTCCGTCTCCACCGGCGACCACACGGTGGGCCTGCAAGCGGGTGACCAGCAGTGGGACCGCAATCTGCGGATCGTCCTGGACGGCCTGCGCACGCCCGAGCCCGCGCCGCTGCCGGGGGCGCCGCCCACCGACTCGTCCGGGTGAGGCCGCGCGAGCGAAACGGAACTCCCCCGCGGCGCCGAGCGTCCTCCTCTCATGGCGAGTCGCGGGGCCGGGCGGCTGCCCGTAGGTTGGTGACAGTCGGTCGATGACGAGGAGCGTTCATGTCGATGCAGAAGGGCGCCAACACGGCGGTTCCGGTTCCTTCGGTGCGGGTCGAGCTTGGCTGGCAGGGCGGCCCCGGCGTGCCCGACGCGGACGCCTCTGCGCTCCTGCTGGCGGAGACCGGCCGGGTCCGGTCGGACGACGACTTCGTCTTCTACAACCAGCCCGTGCACGGGTCGGGCGCCGTCAGGCACGAGGGCAAGCAGCAGGGGCCGACCGTCCGTGACGTCCTGGCGGTCGACCTGAACAGGGTCGAGCCCGCCGTCGACAAGATCGTCATCGCCGCGTCCTCCGACGGAGGGACGTTCTCCAAGTTCCAGGGGCTCTACGTGCGCGTGCTGGACGCCGCGGGCGGGGCCGAGGTCGCCCGGTTCGAAAGCCCGGGCGCCACCACCGAGACCGCGTTCGTCCTCGGCGAGCTCTACCGCAGGCAGGGCGCGTGGAAGTTCCGTGCGATCGGCCAGGGATACGACTCCGGGCTCGCCGGGCTGGCCACCGACTTCGGCATCAGCGTCGACGACCCCGGCCAGGCGGCGCCTCCCGCGCCCCCGCAGCCGCAGGCTCCGCCGCCCGCCCCTCCGCAGCCGCAGCAGCCCGCGCCGCAGGAGCAGTACGCGCCTCCCGGCGGGCAGTACGTGCCGCCGCCGCCCGGCGGCCAGTACACGCCTCCGCCGCCGCCTGCCGGCGGGCAGTACGCGCCCCCGCCCGGGCAGTATCCGCCGCCGCCCGGTCAGTACGCGCCCCCGCCGCCGCCCGGCCAGTACCAGCCGCCCGCGGAGCAGTACGCCCCGCCCGCCGGCCAGTACCCGCCGCCCGGCCAGTACGCGCCGCCGCCCCCCGCCGGGGCCACGCCTCCCGCCGGGGCCACGCCGCCGCAACAGCAGGGCGGCAAGATCTCTCTGACGAAGAACGCGCCGTCGGTGTCGCTCACCAAGCACGGGGCGACGGGCGGCCACATGCGCGTCAACCTCAACTGGACGGCGCGCGAGGGCGCGGCCAAGGGGCTCCTCGGCAAGCGCCGCCGCGGCGTCGACCTCGACCTGGACCTGTGCTGCCTGTGGGAGCTGAAGGACGGCCGGAAGGGCATCATCCACGCCCTCGGCGACATGGGCGCGCTCGACCGCCCGCCCTACATCAAGCTCGACAAGGACGACCGCACCGGCGCGATCGAGACGGGGGAGAACCTCCACATCAACCTCGACCACACGGCGGAGTTCAAGCGGATCCTGGTGTTCGCCGAGATCTACGAAGGCGCCGACGACTTCCGGGGCATGGACGCGGTCGCCACGCTGTTCCCGGTGGGCGCGCCGCCGATCGAGATGCACATGAACGACTGCATGGACGCCTCCCGTGACGCGGTTCTGGCGCTCATCGAGAACGTGAACGGGGAACTGGTCGTCCGCCGTGAGGGCCGGTACGTCCTGCCGCCGCCCGGCCGTCCGCGCTGGGGCAAGATGACGGTCGACCAGGCGTACGGCTGGAACCTGGAGTGGGTCGCCTCGCGCGGCAAGGACTGAGCACCCCACGACGCGCGGAGTGCCGGAACGGGCCCGGGAACGTTGGCTGATGCTGCCGATTGTCCCGGGCCCGGGGCCGACGGTAGGAACGGTCACATGAGCACCCAGCCGCAGTACCCCGTCGTGCCGGCGCCTCGTTTCGACGTCGCGCCCGAGCAGTCGGTCGAGCGCGTCCAGACGTTCGCCGACACGATGAAGCTGCGCCGCACCGTCCGGGACTTCTCCGACCGTCCGGTGCCGCGCGCCGTCATCGAGCACGCGATCCGGGCCGCGGCGACGGCGCCCAGCGGGGCCAACCTGCAGCCGTGGCGTTTCGTGGTGGTGACCGACCCGGAGCGCAAGAGGCGCCTCCGGGACGCCGCCGAGCGGGAGGAGCGGGAGTTCTACGAGCAGCGCGCCTCTCAGGAGTGGCTGGACGCGCTGGCTCCGCTCGGCACCGACTGGCGCAAGCCGTTCCTTGAGGACGCCCCCGCGGTCATCATCGTCTTCGAAGTGCACAAAGGCCCTGAGACGCCGCGACCGTACTACGTAAAGGAGTCCGTGGGCATCGCCGTGGGTTTTCTCTTGGCCGGCCTCCACCAGGCGGGCCTGGCGACCCTCACGCACACGCCGAGCCCCATGCGCTTCCTGAACGAGGTGTGCGACCGTCCGCGGGAAGAACGCGCCTACGTCGTGATACCCGTCGGCTACCCGGCGGACGACGCGATGGTGCCCGACATCACCCGCAAGCACATGGACGAGGTCGTCGTCTGGATGTGACGTGTGCGCGCCTCGCCTACGCGGCCTTCAAATGCTCGGCCAGCTTCTTGTCCCGGGCCACCCTGACGAGCGCCGCGGTGAGCCGGGCCAGGTCCTTCTCCGGCACCTGCGAGGCGAGCTTCTCGGCGTCGCTGGGCAGTCCCAGGCGTTCGGCGCCCTTCTTCACCTGGTCGTCGACGTAGGGGCGGAGCCACGGCCAGATGGCCTGCGCCTCGCGGCAGAAGATGTCCACTCCGGTGGGGCCGATGCCGGGGAACTCCCGCAGCAGCTCCGCGGCCTTCTCGGGGTCGCGTCCGGCTTCGATGGCGAGCCGCCGCAGATCGCCCTTGTACCTGTCCTCGACGATCTGCGCCACGTCGCCTAGGCGGGACGCGGTGCTCTCGTCGTAGCGGACGTAGTGGCCCCTGCCGAGCGCGTCGACGCGCTCCTGCCAGGTGAGCCGGCCCATGCCGCGTGCCGTGCCGCCTCCCGCCTCGAACAGCTCGCGGGCGGCGGCGAGGGCGATGTCCGAGGAGATGCGGGCGCTCAGCAGGTTGGCCAGGACGAGCAGCTTGAACAGCGCGGCCGGCTGGTCCTTCAGGGTTATGCCGGCCTCCTCGGCGAACGTCCCGCCGGATTCCCGCAGCAGCTTCTTGACGACGGTGTCCATGGCATCCACCTCCCGTGTCTGCCGCTCTACCCGGGCCGTCGGGGATGACTCATGCACGCGCGCGAGAGGGCTCACAGGGGATCACAGCAGGCTGAGCTGTCCTTCGCCGGCGAGCGGATCGCGGTGCTTCTTCATGTGGCGCCAGCGTGGGAGGTCGTCCAGGTACGACCACGACAGCCTGTGGTGCGGCGTGGGCCCATGCTCCTCCAACGCCTTCTGATGGACGGGGGAGGGATACCCGGCACTGTCGGCGAACCCGTAGCCGGGGAACTCGCCGTCCAGATCCGCCATGAGACGGTCTCGATAGACCTTGGCCAGGACGGACGCGGCCGCTACGGTGACCGATCTCTGGTCGGCCTTGATTTCGCACCGGACGCGCCAAGGACGGCTGAGGAAATCGTGCTTGCCGTCGAGGATGACCACATCTGGCTGGACGGGCAGCGATTCCAACGCGCGGATGGCGGCGCGCCTCAGAGCGGCGGTCATGCCCAGCTCGTCGATCTCTTCTGGGCTGGACGCGCCAATGGCGTGCCCGGCCAGCCAGTCAGGGAGGATTTCTGCGAATGCCCCGCGATGCGCATGCGTGAGGAGCTTGGAATCGGTCAGCGCGACCGTCTTCTTCCCGCGCCCAGGCAGGACGGGTGGCGGGCTCGCGTCCGTCACTGCCGCGCACACCACGACGGGCCCCGCCCACGCGCCTCGTCCGACCTCGTCCACTCCCGCGATCACGACCGGGCGGCCGCTTCCGGACGGCGCGGCCCGCAGCTCCTCTTCGATCTCGTAACCTGCGGCGCGCGCCGCGCTCGGGGCTGCGGCGGGAGAGGGGACCAGCCCGGGCAGGGCGCCGGTGGGGTCGGTCAAGGGGTCTCCTTAGAGCGGGAACGGACTGCGCCACCGATCGTAGGGGCGCGCCGTCCCGCGCGCCCGGAAGCGGAAGCAGAGCAGAACATCGACTTCTGGACAGGACGAATGTCCTGCTCCCAGGCGCGGCGTGGGCTCTGCTTCGCACCAGGCAGGGGTCGATGTAAGTCAACGAACAGGGCGCGGGTAGTCCCGTTCCGGGCGGTCCTGCGCTTTACTCGCTCTTGATGGCTTTGTTCGGCAGGTCTCGCTCCCGCCCGGCGAAGAACGCCGCGGCGCGGGATCTTTTCGAGCGCCTGAGATGGCGCTACTTCCAGGTCGCTCCCGGGCTGAGGTTTCTGGGGGCGGTCCTGCTGATCGCGCTTGTGCTGGTGGCGACGGTCCTCCTGGACGGGCCGATCCTCGGCGCGGCAGCGTTCACGGTGTTCCTGCTGGTCGTCGTCCATCTGACACTGCGCTCGCCCACGGGCATGGCCGTCGTCACGGTGATTCTGGCCTGGCTGGCGCTGTCGGTGCCTTTGGGCAGGCTCTACCCGGACGATGGGCACCCGCCCTATCTGAACCCGTCGCTGCTTCTCGCCCTGCTCGCCGTGCCCGTCGCATTCATCGCTTTCCGCCTGCGCGGATACGCGCCGTGGAGCACGACGCTTCTGGGGTTGGTCGCCGCGGGTGTGGCGACCGCGGCGTGCGCCCACCCGCTGCCGCAGGCCAGCGTCACGCCAGGGTGGCTCGCGGCACTGGCCGTTCTCGCCTACCGCTGGGACCGGGCGAGGCGAGCCGTTCCGGCGGAGGCTTACGAAACGGGCTGGGTGCAGGAGCAGGCGAGCCCGAAGGGGGACGCCATGGCAGGGCCGCGCAAGAACTCCTCTGGTCCGGAGAAGCGGGAGCGGACGGACAGGCCGAGCAGGCCCGACCGGCGGGGTTCCGGCGAGGACGGGGGCGCCGCCACCTCCGCGCAGGCGGCGCACGACCAGCGCGCCGCGGCGCAGGCCGCCGACCCGGGCGCCGCCCCCGAGCGCAAGGCGCCGCCCGAGCGCCGGACGGAGTCGCCGGACATCTCGGTGGCGGACGCGCTCGCGGAGCTGGAGAGCATGATCGGGCTGGAGCCGGTCAAGCGGCAGGTCCGCTCCATCGCCGCGTCCATCGAGGCGGCGCACATGCGCGCCGCCGCCGGGGTCCCCACCGAGAAGCCCATGCGGCACTTCGTCTTCGTGGGGCCCTCCGGCACGGGCAAGACCACCGTCGCCCGCGTGCTCGCCAAGATCTTCTACGCGTTCGGGCTGCTGCCCGAACCCGCCCTGGTCGAGGCCCACCGCGCTGACCTCGTCGGTGAGTTCCTGGGTGCGACGGCCATCAAGACCAACCGGCTCGTCGACTCCGCTCTGGGCGGGGTCCTGTTCATCGACGAGGCGTACAGCCTGGTCAACTCCGCGGAGGGGCAGCCCGACCGGTTCGGCGACGAGGCCGTCCAGACCTTGCTCAAGCGAGCTGAGGACGACCGCGACAACCTCGTCATCATCCTGGCGGGGTACGAGACACAGATGGCGGAGTTCCTCGACTCCAACCCTGGGCTGGCCTCCCGTTTCGGCACGCGCGTGCTCTTCCCGTCCTACCGCCCCTCGGAACTGCTGCAGATCGCCGACTTCCACATCGCCCTGCGCGAGGACAGGCTCGACCCGGAGGCCCGCCGGAGGCTCGCCGCCCGATTCGAGGAGGTCGAACGGCGCGGCATCATCGACGACCTGGGCAACGGCCGGTTCGTCAGGTCGCTGGCCGAGGCGGCGGCGCGCGCGCGGGACGTGCGCGTGGTCGAAGCCGTCTCGTCGTCGGGTGCACCGGCCAGGCCCACCGCCGACGACCTGGTCACCGTGCGCGCCGAGGACGTGGAGACCGCCTTCGCCGAGGTCACCGAGCGGTTCCGCGGCTACGCCGAGACCCCGACCCTGGACGAGGCGCTCGGGTCCCTCGACGCGATGATCGGGCTGGAGCCGGTGAAGCGGCAGGTCCGTGAGATCGCCGCCCAGTTGCAGGTGGCCCGGATGCGGCAGGAGCAGGGCCTGGTCACGCGCCCGCCGACCCGCCACTTCGTGTTCACGGGGCCGCCGGGCACGGGCAAGACCACCGTCGCGCGTGTTCTCGGCAGCATCTTCGCCGCGTCGGGGCTCCTCGCCCGCCCGGAGGTGGTCGAGGCACAGCGCGCCGACCTCGTCGGCGAGCACCTCGGCGCGACGGCGTTGAAGACGAACAAAATCATCGACTCCGCCCTCGGAGGCGTCCTGTTCGTCGACGAGGCGTACGCGCTGAGCAACTCCGGCTACTCGGGCGGCGACGCGTTCGGGGCGGAGGCGGTGCAGACGCTGCTCAAGCGGGCCGAGGACGACCGCGACCGCCTCGTCGTCATCCTGGCCGGATACGACGCCGACATGACCCGGTTCCTGGCCTCCAACCCTGGGCTCGCCTCCCGGTTCGACGTGCGCGTGGACTTCCCCTCCTACGGGCCTGACGAACTGCTCCGCATCGCCCAGCTCATGGCCGAGCAGGGCGGCGACCAGTGGGAGGAGCGCGCCCTGGACGATCTGGCCCTCGTGTTCCAGCGCGCATGCGGAACGGGCCGGATCGACGAACTGGGCAACGGACGCTTCGCTCGCTCCATGTACGAGAAGGCGTGCGCGTGCCGGGCGCTTCGGGCGGCACGGCTCGGGTCCGCGGCGACCGCCGCCGACCTCACGCTCCTCACCACCGACGACGTCCGGGACGCCTTCGCCGAGCTGTCCCACCGCCTCGCCTGACCCACCGCCGGGGGCGCCTCGTGGAATGTCGGTGAGCCGCGATGTAATCGGCGCATGGCCTCGGTGACGTGGAAGCAGATCCTCGCCTGGCGGATGCGGCGGCAGTTCGTCGAGCAGCCGGAGGACGTGCCCGCCCCGGAGATCGCCCGGCGGCTGGCGGGCGTGCAGGCGCAGGTGGCGTCCGCCGCCGAGTTCGCCGTCGCGGTGCGCCGGCGGACGCCCGTCTCCGGCGAGGTGACACGGGCCCTGCTGGACGATCGGACGCTCGTCAAGACGTGGGCCGCGCGCGGCACCCTGCATCTCCTGCCCGCCGACGAGGCCGCCGCCCATCTCATGCTGTGCTCGTCCATCCGCAACTGGGAGAAGGGGACCTGGCAGCGGACCTTCGGCGCCACGCCGGCCGACCTTGAGGCGATCGCCGCTGCCGCCGCCGACGCGTTGTCGGACGGGGCGGCGCTCACGCGCGAGGAGCTCACCCGGGCCGTCGTGGACGAGACGGGTTCACGGCATCTCGCCGAGGTGCTCGGGTCCGGTTGGGGCACACTGCTCAAGCCGCTGGCCTGGTGGGGTGTGCTCTGTTACGGGCCGCCCCAGGGCACCAAGGTCACTTTCACCTCTCCGGCGCGATGGCTTCCGGGCTGGACGGGTCTGCCCTCCATGGAGGAGGCGGCCCGTACCGTGATCCGCGCCTATCTGGGCGCCCACGGGCCCGCGACCCCCGAGATGTTCGACAACTGGCTGATGCGCAAGCAGAGCCGGAAGAAGGACGTCAGGGCGTGGTTCGCCGCCGCCGAGGATGGGTTGTCCTCTGTTGAGGTCGAAGGCGTCTCCATGTTCGTCCTTGACGAGCACAGGGACGAACTCCTCGACACCGCGCCCACCACGTCCGTCCGGCTGCTCGGTGGGTTCGACCAGTACATCCTTGGCGCCGGGACAGGTTCGCCCTACCTGGTGCCGCCCGAGCACAAGAGCCAGGTGAGCCGAGCGGCGGGATGGATTTCTCCGGTCGTCCTGCGCGAGGGCCGTGTCGCCGGCGTCTGGGAAGCCGCCGGAGGCGACGTGACCGTGACCCCGTTCGAGGACATCCCGGCTGGGCCGTTGAAGGAGGAACTGAACCGGCTGGCCCCGTTGCTGGGCTGACGAGCGTCTCCGTCTAGGGTGCGCAGAGTGGACCAGCGGGATGAGCCGACCGAGTATCGGCAGACGCCGTACAAGGCGCCGGACGGCGCCACCGAAGTCCTTCTCATCAGGCACGGCGCGTCCGCGCCGGCGCGCCCCGACAGGCCGTTCCCGCTCGTGGACGGCCACGGCGACCCCGAACTCGCGCCCGAGGGGCGGGAGCAGGCGGAGCTGGTCGGTGAGCGGCTCGCCGGCGAGCGCCTCGACGCCATCTACGTGACGCCCCTGCGCCGCACGTCCCAGACGGCGGCGCCGCTGGCCCGCCGCCTCGGGCTGGAGCCCCGGGTCGAGCGGAACCTGCGCGAGGTGCACCTCGGCGAGTGGGAGGGCGGTCTCTTCCGGAAGATGGTCGCCGAGAACGATCCGGTGGCGCAGCGGATGTTCGCCGAGGAACGCTGGGACGTCATCCCTGGGGCGGAGAGGAACGAGGCGTTCGCCGCGCGCATTGAGGAGGGGCTCGTCCGTCTAGCGGCGGCCCACGCGGGTGGACGGATCGCCGTGTTCACCCACGGCGGGGTCATCGCCCAGGCCCTCGCGGCCGCCACCGGCGCCAGGCCGTTCGCGTTCCTCGGCGCGGACAACGGCTCGATCTCACGGCTCGTCAGGATCGGCGCCCTGTCGTCGCTGCGCGGCTTCAACGACGTCTCGCACCTGGACTGGTCCGTCCCCGCACCGCTGACCTAGACACCGGGCGACACGGAGGCGGGGCTAGAGCCGGAAGCGAAGCCTCTGCCCCGGGCGCAGTTGCGCGGCGTCGGCCACGGCGGCCGAAGCGAGCACCGCGACCACCGGGTAGCCGCCAGTGGTCGGATGGTCGGCCAGGAAGATGATGGGCAGCCCGCTGGGCGGCACCTGGAGCGAACCGATGACCATGCCCTCGCTGCCGAGTTCGCCGTCGCGCGCCCGTTCGAGGGGCGGCCCGTTCAGGCGGACCCCCACGCGGTTGCTGTCCGGCGACACCTCGTAGAGGGCGGACGTGAGCGTGGCCAATGCGTCTTGGGCGAACCAGTCGTCACGCGGACCGGGCAGGATCCGCAGGATCGGGGTCTCCGGCATGACCACTGTGGGCACGACATCCACATTGATGTGCCGTAGACCCGCCGCAGAGCCGACCGGCAGGCGGTCACCTGGCGCGAGCGGCGCCGGCCCGAGGCCGGACAGTAGGTCGGTCGAACGGCTGCCCAGCACTTCGTCTACGGCGATGCCGCCTCGCACGGCGACGTAGCTACGGAGCCCGGACGCGGGTGCGCCGAGTTCGACGACGGCGCCTCCCCCCACGAAGCAGGGCGCGTTCATCCCGTGAGGGCGGCCGTCGATGCGCAGCGTCACCGGAGCCCCGGTTACCGCGATCCAGGCGCGGCGGTGGAAGCGCAGGGCGGCGCCGCCGAAGGTGAACTCCACGCCCGCCGCGCCCTCCGGGTTGCCCACGAGACGGTTGGCCAGCCTGAACGCGCGCTGGTCGGCGGCTCCGGACCGGGGGACGCCGAGATGCGCGCGACCGGGCCTGCCGAGATCCTGGACGGTCGCCAGCGGGCCGGGCCGCACGACCTCGATCAAGGACGCTCCTCAGGGACGAACCGCACCCGCGTCCCCGGCCGGAGCAGGGACGGCGGATCGCGCGACACGTCCCACAGCGGCAGGCGGCTGTGGCCCAGCAGCCGCCAGCCGCCCGGCGACCGGGACGGGTACACGGCCGCGTACGGACCCGCCATCGCGACCGAACCGGCCGGGACGGCCTTTCTCGGTGAGGCGCGGCGCGGCACGTGCAGCGCCGGATCCAGCCCCGACAGGTAGCCGAAGCCCGGGGAGAAGCCCAGATAGGCGACCGTGTACGAGGCGGCGGAGTGCCGCCGGACGACCTCCTCGCGCGACAGTCCGGTGAGGGAGGCGACCTCGTCGAGGTCCTCACCGTCGTAGACGACGGGTATCTCCAGTGGCTCGGCGTCGCTCACCACGTCGTCGGCCAGGCGCAGCCGCGGGAGGCGCGCGGCCAGACCGTTCAGGTCGGCGGAGCGGTCCGCGACCACCAGGACGGTCCGTTCGCCTGGGACGACGTCCACGACACCGGGCAGTGGGACGGTTCTGAGGGCGGCGTCCATCCGGTGGGCGGTCGCCAGGTCTCCGGTCTCCACGAGCAAGGCGGTGTCGCCGACCCGCCGCACCTTCACGCGAACGCTTCCAGGATGACGCCCGCTGCGGACAGCGCGGACCGGACGGACCTGGCGAGGACGACCGCCCCGGGGGTGTCGCCGTGCACGCATATGGAACGGGCCTTCAACGCGACCTCGGTGCCGTCCACCGCGACGACGGTGCCGTCCACGGCCATCCGCACAGCGCGCTGCACGACCGTGTCGGGGTCGTGGACGACCGCCCCGGGCTCGCGTCGGGACACGAGCGCGCCGGACGGCGTGTAGGCGCGGTCCGCGAAGCACTCGGCGACGACGGTGAGGCCGTCGGCGACGTCATGCACCGCGGAGCCCGGAAGGGTGAGCAGGGGGAGTGACGGATCGTAGGCCCGCACCGCGTCGGCCACGGCGCGCGCCTGGACGGGGTCACGCGCGACCCTGTTGTAGAGGGCGCCGTGCGGTTTCACGTACGCCACGCGCCCGCCTTCCGCGCGCGCGATGCCGTCGAGCGCCGAGAGCTGGTACAGGATCTCGGCGGTCAGTTCCGGGGCGGCCACGTCCATCTCCCGGCGGCCGAAGCCGGCGAGGTCCCAGTAGGAGACCTGGGCGCCGATCGTCACCCCGCGCTCGACGGCCGCCGCGCACACCCGGCGCATGATCAGCGGATCGCCCGCGTGGAACCCGCACGCCACGTTCGCGCTCGTGATGACGTCGAGCAGTGCCGAGTCGTCGCCCAGCCTCCAGACCCCGAACCCCTCGCCGAGGTCGGCGTTGACGTCGATGACCGTCATGCCCCACAACCCGTCATGCCCCACTACCCGTCATGCCCCACTACCCGTCATGCTCTGCAACCTCATGCCCCGCGTCCCGTCAGAGCCGCTGCCGCCGATTCCCGTGCTCAGACGGTCTCCTCGCGCAGATCCTCGATCTCGTGCCGGGACGCCCACGCCTGGTACACGCCCCGGTCGAACGGCTCCAGGCCGAGCCGCTCCGCCACCGGGACCTTGCCGCCGCTGTACTCCACGCGCAGCCAGCCCTCGTGCTCGCCGAGGACCACGAACGGCTCGCCGCGCCACGTGCAGTGGGTGGTCACGTACTGGAGGCGGTCGACGTCCGCCAGGGGCACCACCTGGACGTACCGGTCAGGAGAGACCTGCCTGAACCCCTCCGCGTCCCGTGTGGCGTAGATGCGCACCCGGTCGCCGTCAGGGCTCGCCTCGTACTCGGCGCCCCGCCAGCCCGCGTAGTAGCCGTGCCGGATGCTCACCCCTGGCCTCCCGGCAGTTTCACGAGCCACCTGCGCAGGTCGGCGTCGTAGCTCGCCACGAGGGAGACCCTGCCCTGCGCGTCGAGCCGATGCATCTCGGCCTTGTGGGGCAGGCGCTGGCTCTCGACCTTGAACTCGGGGATCGCGGGCCCGTCGCCCGGCGCGTACCCCGACCCGGGGAACGGCGCCTTCTCGATGACCCATCCGCCCGCGATGATGCCCATGCTCCACTCGTCGATTCCGCCCAGCGGACGCCGGAACAGGTCGGGCTTCACGGCCGGCCAGCGGATCACGAAGATCTGCTCATCGGCGGGCGCGAACGGCGACCCTTCGTACACCAGCCCCAGAGCCCGGATCAGCGCGGCGGGGGTTTTCAGCTCCTGAACGTCCTGGAAGCGGTGCACGTAACCGGCGACCAGGTCGTAACCGCCTTCCAGATAGTGCTGCACATGCTCGGGCCGCACGACCTTCTGCATCACCACGACCTGGGACGCGTCAGCGGGCCCCTGCGTCTGAGGCCCCATGCCCCGGGCGCCTGACGGGGCCCGGGCCCCGCGTTCGACGATGCTGGGTGCTCTCTCTACGCGGGTCTGCGCGCTTCCAGGGGAGGGCGGCGCGGCCGCGGCCGGGACGCTCTGCTTCCGAGTATCTGTGCTGGGGGGCCTTGGGTCTGTGCGCGGGTGCGGGGCTTCGGCCCGTGCCCGCTCGCGCTGGCCGTAAAGCGGCGCGACAGGAAGACCCTGCGGATCGGCAGGCGTCTCCCGGGCCGTCGATGGTTCCTTCGCGACCGGTCTTTCCCTGGGGACAGGCGTCTCCCTGGTCGGCGGGGCCTGCCCGGCGGCGGGGACCTCGGGCCGCGGCGGGGCGGGCGGCGCCGGGGGCGGGGCGGGCGGAGCGGGCGGACGCTGGACGGGCGTGCGGACCCCGGGCGCGGGCGGACCGTCCGGTGGCGCTGTGCTCGCCTGTGCGGGCGCCGGCGGCGCGGGGGGTGCGTCGGTCCGGGGCCGCGCCGGTTCGGGGCGCTGAGGCGGCCTGGAGGCCCGGCGGCCGCCCGGCCGGGCACCGCGCCCCTCGGCGCGGGACGCCGAGCCGCGCGACGAGCGGCGCGACGACTGACCGGCCACGTGGACGTCGGTCGGCACCGGCGGCGTGGGCGTCCGGGGCTCCTCGGGTTCGAGGAGCGCGTTGGCGTCCAGGTAGCACGCGCTCGGCAGGCCGGGGTTCACCGCGAGCTGCCACTCCGGGTGCGGCCAGCGCCGCGACAGCTCCGCCAGCGAGGCCTGCCGGTGGTGGACCGCCTGCCCCTGCAGAGAGCGGTCCATGGCCTCGGGCGAAGTGAAGGCGAGCACGAACGTGCCGTCGCCGAAACGCGCCGTGGCGAACTGGTGCTCGCCGCCCTCCGGATCGCCGGGCGCGGGCAGGTACAGCGTGGCGCGCGCGAGCAGCTCCAGGTAGCCGTGCTGGTCACCGCGTTCGCGGGCCTCGGCCAGCGCCGCCTCCAGGGCCGACCCGGACGGGCGTGCCGGACGCGCCGCGGCCTGGGCGGGACGCTCGTCCTCGGGGACGGCGAGCGCGATGCCGAGACCGGGCAGGGCCAGGGGCCCGCCGCCGGACCCGGCCTTGCTCGCCTGGTAGACGAGTTCGAGCGGGGACTCGATGCCGTAGACGTCGCGGAACGCGCCCGTCATCTGCCCGGCGAGCAGGGCGCACGCTTCCAGCAGCTCCGAGGAGGCGCGCCCGCTGCGGCCGCCGCGCTCGCGGAAGGTGAACCGGTCCCACCAGTTCTTGCGGTCCTCCTCGTCTGGCGGCTCCCAGCCGAGCGCCCTCAGCCGCCGCTCCTGACGCGAGGCGAGGGGGCGGGGCAGGAACGCGCTGCCGACGGCCTCGGCGTCGAGCGTCCCCTCGGAGCGCATCGCCTGCACGTAGGGCAGACCGCTCGGACCTTGCAGGATGAGGAACGAGGTGACCGGCAGCCGTGAAAGCTCCAGTGTCAGCCGTCTGGCGAAGTCGTTCCAGTCCACTGGGGATCCACTTTCACGTGCGGGGCGGGATTCCGTACTCGACGGTAGCCGAAGGGCGCGTCACTCGCTCCAGGGAGACGGGACCGCGTCGGCCCGCACGGGTGTCCAGACGCCGCCGATGGCGTCGTAGACCGCGACCGGTTCCTGCCCGCCCTCGCCCGCCGAGCGCCACAGGCGCGTGCCGTGCGGGGGCCGCATCGGGACGCCGACGGGACGCGGCGCATGAGCGGGCGCCTGCCGGGCCCGCCGCGCCGCCCGGGTCGCCGGGGCCGGCGGGACCGAAGGGGCTGGCGGGACCGACGGGGTTGGCGGGGCCGGCGGGTCTTCGGCAGGGCCGTTGCTCGCCAACGGGTCCTTGACCGGCGGGGTCTCGGCCGGAGGGGTCTTGACCGGCGGAATGTCGGCCGGCGGGTCGTCGGTCGGTGCGCCGAGAGGCGCCGCCGCGGCCGGCTCCGGTGCCCTCGGCGGTGCGCCGCCCGCTTCCAGGGCCGCCCGCAGATCGGCCGCCGAGTACGGGTCGACCGCCGTGTGAGCGTCGTCGTAGGGGACGTCCGCCGCCCCGCCCGGAGCCGCCCCGCCCGGAGCGGGCGCCCCAGGGGCCGAACCGTTGACCGGAGGAGTCGAGCCGCCGGCGACGGGGTTCGGCCCAGAGAGCGCGTTGGGGTCGACCGTTCCGTAAGGGTTGGGTTCGTTCGACAGAGGGTCGTACTGGAGATCGGGCGCTCCGACTCTGCCGCCCTGCAACCGCCCGATGACCGACGAGTCCAGGAGCACTTCGCTGGGCAGGCCCCAGTTGATGGCCAGCCGCCACGCGGGATCGGGCCAGCCGGCGGCCAGCCGGGCGAACGAGGTGCGCCGGTACAGGCCGGGATGCCGGTCGCCGGTGCGCGCGAGTGCCCCGGGCGAGGTGAACACCGTGACGTAGGTGCCGCTGCCGATGGTGATGGTGGGGAACTCGGCGCGGTCGGGGTCCTCCACGGCGGAGGCGGTCGCCGGCAGGACCAGGTCGGCGTTCTCCAGGAGCTTGAAGTAGGCGGTGTTGTCGCCGTTCGCCTTGGCTTCGGCGAGACGTGGTTCGAGCAGTTCCGCGTCCATACCAGGCAGCGCTTGATCCGGCAGCGGCAGCCGCGTCCCCGCCGGAGGGGCGCCCGCCGGAAGAGGATCGGCGCCCGACAGCGGATCGGCGCCGGACAGGGGGTCGACACCAGGGCGGGCTCCGCCGGACGATGCGCGGCGCTTGCTCACCCGCGACGGGTCGGCCACCTCGATCCCGAAGTCGAGCAGCTCGATGAGGCCCGACCCGTGCCGGTGGAACGACTCGTACACGAGATCGGACGGGCGCCGGACGCCCTGGACGTCCCGCAGCGCCGTGACCATCACGTCGGCCAGGCGCGAGAAGTCGGCCTCGGTCACGCTCAGCATCCCGCCGGGCATGCCCGCCTCGGGCAGTTCGGTCCACCAGTTGCGCGGCGCGGGGTCGGCGGGCGGGCGCCAGCCCACCTCGCTCATGACCTCCTCGTCGGCCAGGGTGAGCAGGAGGGGGCCTTCGAGGAAGTTGTTGCTGACGGCCTCGGCGTAGAGCCGGTCGGGCTCGCGCATGGCCTGGACGTAGTGACGGCTCTCGTCGCGTTCGCGCACGATCAGGATCGTGTCCCGTTCGAGACCTGCCAGCTCACGTCCCAGCCGCCGGGCGAACTCGGACCACTCCAACAAGATCACTCCCTACGACCAGGGGCCGGTGCCGACCCCCGCGAGACCGCGCCCGGGACCCGATGATTGTCGCCGGGAGCGCGACGCGCAAACCGGGAGTTCAGTCGGGCGGCGGTTCGTGACGAAGCACACGCAGGGCCTCCCGGAGGGCCTCAGGGTCGCCCCCGCAGCGGTCCAGAACGCCGATGAGCCTGTGCAGGATCTCGTGGCGTTCGTAGCCGACGTCCAGCAGCGACTGCGCGGTGTCCCACAGGTGGGGCGGCTCGCCGTCCCACAGCATCGCCGCGAGCCGCATGTGCGCGTCGAGGTGCTCCTCGTCGCCGCCGGGGTGCTCGAACTCCAGCAGGGCGCGGCGGTCGCCCGGGTCGGCCGGGTCGAGCTCCGACAGGTCGAGGATGTCGTCGCGCCCCGCCCGCCGGTGCGTGCCCGACAGGAACGGCAGGGCGAACGCGCGGCGGGGGAGGGCCTCCAGGTCGCCGTCGGGCAGCAGCCGGTCGACCAGGCCCCGGTCGAGGCCGAAGGCGGCCGGATCGCGGTAGGCCGCGGAGAACTTCGCGGTGGCGTCCCAGAGGGCGTCCAGGGTCGCCCTGATCCCCTCTTCCGGCAGCCCCGTCCGCCGTCCGGCCCAGCGGATCCACGCGGCCAGGACGTGGGGGACGGCCTCCTGCTCCGACGGGGAGAGCAGGACCTTGCGCGGCAGCCAGTCGAGCAGGAACATCTCGCACTTGATCGGGCTGACCCGCAGGGGCCGTCCGAAGTCGTGCGCGCAGCCGTAGTCGATGATCCGGTCCACGCACCGGATCGCCGCGGAGATGTCCGACAGCTCTCCCGCCTCGTCCGAGGCGAGGAACCGCGTCGCGATCGTGGCGCGCCGGTCGCGGCCGTACACCGGGGGCTGGGGCAGGCGTCCGCCCGGCGGAAGGATGTCCACGCGCGCGCGGACGAACGCGTGATAGGAGCCGAAGTTCTCGTTCACCGGCGGGTCGTCTGTCTCGTCGGTGAGATCCAGGGCGCTCTGCAGCAACGCCTTGGTGTCGCGCGGGTCGAGCTCCTCGAACCGCATCAGCGGGTTCTCGCGGCCTTCGCGGCGGCAGTGGTCGAGAAGCCGGTCCACCCGGGAGGAGACCCAGGCGTCCCGGACCATCCCGCTCGCCGGCGGGCGCCCCGCAGGCGCGGCCGGCGCGAACGGGCCGACGCGCGGCTGGACGACCCCGGCCCTGTTGCGGTCGACCAGGATGACAAGGGCGTGCCTTTCGGAGCCCCCGTAGGTGTAGGTGCAGATGATGGAGTCTTGGTCGCCGTAGACGTCCCTGGACGCGAAGCACGCCTCGGGCTCGACCATGCCGACGCGGTCGGCCCAGCCGGGCCTGGCGACGCCGTCGCTCATCAGTTGCAGCGCCGCGCGCTCGGCCTTGGCCGCCTGGCGCGGGGTGCCCATGTAGGCGATGCCGGTGAGCAGCGCCAGCGCCGCCGGCGTGGCGGCGGCCGCGGCGTAGCCGACCAGGGCCTCGCCGATGACCTCCTCCACGTCGCCGTCCGGGACGCGCTGCCCCCACCAGGAGCCGAGGATCTCGCTGACGATGAGCTCCGCGTCCAGGGGACTGCGCACCGCCAGCAGTTCGCGGGCGTGCTGGAGCATGCCGTCGAAAATCGCCGAGACCTCGTCCGGGGGTTTCGGGCCGTCCCGGGCCGGGTCCCCGGAGGAGCGGCTGCGGCTGCGGGGACTCACCCCTCTAGCCTCTCAGATCCGGCGCGTACGGTGGCCCGGACACCGGCGAAGGCCGGAATGGGCCGCCACCGCACCCACTCCGCCTCGTCCGGCCGCTCAGCGGTCTGTTCAGCCGGAAACGTCGCCGGTGGGTGAGTGCCTAGAGGGCGGCTGCGATTTCAGGATCCCGGTGAGCTGCTCCCGGGCCATCCGCTCGACTCTGTCCGGAGTGGTCTCCAGACCCAGATGGGCCATGCAGGCCTGGACGTCGGCCACACACCGGTGCACCGCGTCTGAGGGGAAGGACGCGAACTCGTCGCAAAGCCGCTGTGCGAGAGCATCACGTGTCTCGTTCCGGTGATCGGCCAGTGCAGGCATCAGCGCACACCTCCGCGCACGGGGTACCGGCGGGCGGGGACGCCGCCGGTGAGACGGAGTTCCCTCGGACGGCCCATGCCTGGGAGCTTCAGCGAGAACCCTGCCTCGATGTCACATTCCAGGCCCCGACGCGGAGAGAGTCAAGACGTTCCGGGGGGTCGTTTCGCAAATTCTGGACCCCGTTCACCGGGCGTTCCCCGAGGACCGGCCGGTGCCTCGCCTGTCTCCGCGCCGGCCCCGTCCACCTGCGGGTTCGCTTCGGCGGCGGTCGGCCGTCCAGCCGCGTCCGGGGACCTGCGCGCGGCGTCGGCCCAGCTCGCGTGATGCCGTGCGGCCCAGCCGGGGTCCACCCGCCCGGTCAGCATCCCTGTCAGCGCCTCGCGATCCCTCAGCGCCTCCCACAGGTGCCCGGCGGTCACCGCGAGGACGGCGAGGAAGAGCCAGTCGTGGACGAAGGTGGAGCCCGTGCGCCACCGGTCTTCCCACGGGCCGGGGAAGGTCATGATCTCGCCGGTGCCGAGCATGACGAGGATCGCGCCCGCCGTGAACGCCGCGTTCAGCTTCTGGCCCGCGTTGAACTTGCCTACTGGCAGGACCCCGCGCCCGTCCCGGACGGCCCTGCGGTCGCCGCGCCTTAGCCACTCCCAGTCCGCGGGCACGAACCTGTTCAGCCTGCGAAGGTCGGTCCTGAACGCCCGGGACAGCAGACCGAGCACGATCGGCACGGGCAGGGCGAACCCGCACCAGACATGGACGGTCTTGACCATCTCCCTGCGGCCCACCAGCGTCGAGAGCGGCGGCAGGTAGAGCACGGCGGCGGTCAGCAGGCAGACCAGCATCAGCAGTGCGGTGACATGGTGGATCGAACGCTCGGCCCGGGTGAAGCGCACGAGCCGTCCCGGCGGCTCAGGTCGGTGCATCGCTGCGTCCGTTCGACCGTCCCACCCAGGCGTCCACGTCGTAACCGAGTTCCTCCCAGTAGCCGGGCTTCACCCGGTCGGTCAGTTCGATGCCGCCCAGCCATTTCAGCGACTTGTAGCCGTACATGGGCGCGACGTACAGCCGCGTGGGACCGCCGTGATCGTGGGTGACGGGCTTGCCGTCCATCTGGGTCGCGACCAGGACGTCCCGCCGTCGCGCCTGCTCCAGCGTCAGCGACTCGGTGTAGACGCCGTCGAACGACGTGAACCGCACGGCGCGGGCTCGGGCGGACACTCCGACCGCGTCCAGCAGGTCGGGCAGTGCCACGCCGACCCACCGCACATCCGGCACCCGCCAGCCCGTGACGCACTGGAAGTCCCTGTCGAGCGCTGTCTGCGGAAAATGCGCTAGATCGGCCATCCCAAATGATTGCGGCTTGTCCACAAGACCGGAAACGGTCACCCGGTGCGTAGCGGCGCTGTGCCGCTTCACACCGGGCGTGACCGAGTAGTAGCGAAACCCGCCGGCAGCAGGCAGGACGTCCCCGATCGGCCCGACCGGCGCCAGGGTCCGGCTCACCTTGTCCTGGACGGACGCGCCCACGGCGGCCCCCGCCACGCCGAGGCCGAGCATCCCCAGGACGACCCTCCGCCCCACCGGGCTGCCTTCCAGTCGTTCGTCCTCGCTCACCGCTCCATTCGAGCACCCCGGCCTGCGGCTCGCCAGGGGGCGGAGGACCTCGTAAGACTTCTGACAGATCCCGGCGTCGCCTCCGACCGGCTCCGGGCGCCGCCCTAAGCTGACCCCATGGCCACGAAGGTTCACCTCGCGCAGCGTCCAGAGGCCGACGAACTGCTCGGACGCAGTCCGCTGGCCGCTCTTGTGGGCATGCTGCTCGACCAGCAGATCCCGATGGAATGGGCGTTCTCCGGCCCCTACACCATCGCGCAGCGGCTCGGTTCGGACGATCTGGACGCCTACGAGATCGCCGCCTACGACCCGGAGCGGTTCGCGGCGCTCCTGGCGGAGAAGCCGGCCGTCCATCGGTATCCCGGTTCGATGGCCAAGCGCGTCCAGCAGCTGTGCCAGTACCTCGTGGACCACTACGAGGGTGACGCCGAGAAGGTGTGGAAGGGCGTCGACAGCGGCAAGGAGCTCTACAAGCGGCTGAACGGCCTCCCGGGCTTCGGCAAGCAGAAGGCGCAGATCTTCCTGGCCCTGCTGGGCAAGCAGTACGGAGTGCGGCCGGAAGGCTGGCGCGAGGCCGCCGGCGACTACGGCGAGGAGGGCTCGCACCGGTCCGTCGCCGACATCACCGGACCCGACTCCCTCGCCAGGGTGCGGGCCTTCAAGCAGGAGATGAAGGCCGCCGCCAAGGCGGCCGGGTGAGGTCGCGAGCAGGACGGAACTCGCCGAACGGGGCGAGTTGACACCCCGTGACGCATGTACGCCGTAACATCTCCTACTTGCCGTCCATGCCGGGCCGCCGCGCGCGCCCTCACACGACGGTGTCCGAAACCGACGAGTTCGTCCGGGGCCGAAGGGGCAAGGATGTTCATCAGGGCTTCCGTACGCGGCGAACCATCGGGATGATGAAGACCTGACTCCGACCGGTGTTGTGATGGAGGCGGGAGCGTTAACCTGCTCCCATTCACTCATAGTGATGAATAATTGCCGCGCGGTACGGGACCCTCTGGGGCGGAGGTGTTGTCGTTGAGCACCGAGACGTCCGTTCCGCATCCCCGCGTCTCAGGGGTGGAGGGGCAGCCCATGGATGCGTCCGACGCCGCGCTGTACGCGACCTTGCTGCGGGAAGCGCCCGAAGGGCTGGCGTTCTTCGATCGCGATCTGCGTTGCCGCCGGGCCAACGACGCGCTCGCGGAGTTGCTGGACGTGCGCGTCCGCGATCTCCAGCAGCGACGGCCGTCGGAGGTGCTGCCCGAGGCGCTGGCGGCGGCGTTCGAGACGGCGCTCCGCAAGGTGATCGCCGACGACCGCCCGGTGACCGACCTCGAACTCGTCGTCCCGGTCCGGGATGCCGATGCGACCGGCGATGCGCCCGGCGTGGCCACCGCCGTCGAGGAGCGCATCCTGGCGTGCACGTGGCTGCCCGCCAAGGGCGGCGGCGACGAGCGGCCGGGCGTCGTCCTGACCGCTCTGGACGTGACCGAGCGGCGCAGGGCCGAGGAGGTCATCCGCCGCAAGGAGCAGCGCTACCGCTCGCTCGTGGAGGCCAGCGCCCAGGTGGTGTGGGTCGCCGCGCCGGCCGGCGGGGCGATCGACGACGCGCCCGAGTGGCGCGCCATCACCGGCCAGACGCCGGACGACTACGCGGTCGGCGGCTGGCTGTCGGTCGTGCATCCCGAGGACCGGCCCCGCATCGAGACGCACTGGCGCGACTGCGTGGCAGAGAACCGGGTCTTCGAGACCAACTACCGCATCCGCACCAAGAGCGGCACCTACCGGCACTTCGACGTCAGGGCCGTGCCCATCTGGCGCGGCGACGCGGTGATCGAGTGGGTCGGCGCCAACACCGACGTCACCGGGCAGCGCGAGGCCGAGGAGATGCGCGGCCGGCTGACCGAGCAGCTCTCGGCGGCGGCGCTGCGCACCGCGCGCCTCCAGCAGGCCACGTCCATGCTCGCCGAGGCCCTGACCGTCTCCCAGGTGGTCCAGGTCATCACCGAGGTCGGGCGGTCCGCCATCGGCGCCGACTACTCCGCGGTGGCGCTGCTGGACGACGACAAGCTGCGGCTCAGCATCGTGGCACCGTCCCAGCCGGGGACGGAGAGCGAGACG
The DNA here is from genome assembly GCF_040653135.1 of Actinomadura sp. NPDC048021. NCBI lineage: Bacteria > Bacillati > Actinomycetota > Actinomycetes > Streptosporangiales > Thermomonosporaceae > Actinomadura > Actinomadura sp. NPDC048021. The sequence goes on along the minus strand of NZ_JBEZJQ010000029.1, from coordinate 44,540 downwards.
CCGTCGCCGTCCCGCGACGGGATCAAGGTCAGCGACCAGACCGTGATGTCGGTGGCGGTGCGCGAGAGCCGGCCGTTCCTGGCCGAGCACCCCGACAGCCTGCGCCTGCAACTGGGCCACGGCGAGCGCGACCTGTTCGCCCAGCACACGGAGGAGCGTGCCTGGGTGGGCCTGCCGCTGCTCGCGGCCGGCGCCCCGATCGGCGCGCTCCGCTTCTCCTTCACCCGGCCCAGGGAGATCACCGAGGAGGAGCGGGTCTTCCTGGAGGCGCTCGCGGGCCAGTGCGCGCTGGCCGTGGAGCGGGCCCTGCTGTTCGAGCGCGAGCACAAGACCGCCGAGGAGCTACAGCGGAGCCTGCTGCCCAGCGACCTGCCGCAGCTGCCGGGCATGGCGCTCGCCGCCCGCTACAACCCCGCGACGCGCCACGTGCAGGTGGGCGGCGACTGGTACGACGTCTTCCGCCTCGCCGACAACCGGCTCGCCGTGGCCGTCGGCGACGTGATGGGCAAGGGCGTCCTCGCCGCGGCCGGAATGGGCCGCGTGCGCAACGCCCTGCGCGCCCTCGCGCTGAACGACCCGCGCCCCGCCGCGGTCCTGGCCGGCCTCGACCGGCTGTTCAGCGCCACGGAGGACGAGGAGCAGTTCACCACCGTCGTCTACGCGGTCATCGATCCTGAGACCGGGCAGGGAGAGCTCAGCAACGCGGGCCACCCTCCGGCCCTGCTGATCTCGCCCGACACGCCCGCGCGTGTGAGCAAGCGCGAACCCGGAACCCCCCTCGGCTGGCCGAGCCAGCGGCAGCAGACAAGTTTTTCCATCAGGACCGGCAACACTGTGGTCTTCTATTCCGATGGACTTGTGGAGAACCGTAGGCGTGGGGTGGACGCCGGGCTTGAGGAGCTCGTCGCCGTCGCGGCGGACGCCCCACCTGAAGTGGTAGGAGATCCCGAGAGACTCGTCGACTTCCTGGTCGATCGGATGCTTGCCGGATATGAGCAGGTAGACGATGTGACCGTGCTTGCGCTGCACGTCCCGCCCAAGTCCGAGTGAACCCCGCCGAAGACGGCGCCGAGACGGTCCGCGACGTTCGAAGGACCGCCCCGCGCCCTCTAAGGTGGAGTGTTACCGGGTAGGACTCCAAGGCGGAATGCGCAGCAGTGCCAGAATGCTTGACCCAGAGAGAGCGGGTACGCTGCGGTCCCGCACCGGGAGGTCCGCTCCGTGTGTGGTCCCACCCAGTGTGAGGCCGAGCCCGTCAGGGCACTTGGGTCAACCAAGCCACACGTTCGTTCGAGAGGTATTTGTGTCGCCTGCTAGCTCGACCTCGAAAGCGTCAGATCTGCACGATCACGTCATCGCGCAACTGATCGAGCGTGGACGGTCCCAGGGTTACCTCGAAGCCGACGACGTACGACGTACGTTCGAGGAGGCCGACATCCCCGTGTCGAAGGCCTCCAGCATTCTGCGGAGCCTCAGCAAGGAGGGTGTGACCGTCATGGTGAGCGCTGCCGACTCCGCGGCGCCCAAGCGTCCGCGCAAGCGCGCGACGCCGCCGGCACGCAGGCCCAAGACCGCCGCCGCCGCCAAGGAGCAGCCCGACACGGTGACCGCCGTCGTCGGCGACGACGCGCCGGAGGAGGCCGCCGCCGCGCCGCGCCCGGCGGCTCCCAAGCCCGCGCCGCCGAAGAAGGCCGCGCCGGCCAAGGGCGCCAAGGCGAAGAAGGCCGGACCGGCGAAGAAGGGCGCGCAGCCGGTCAAGGCCGCCCCGTCCGACAGGGCCGACAAGGGTGAGGACCCCGAGGTCGACGACGAGGTCGACGTCGACCTCGACGAGGACCTGACCGACCTCGAGGCCGAGCTCGTGGACGACACGGCCGAGGCCGAGGAGCCCGAGGCCGAGGCCGAGGAGGAGCCCGCCGCCGCGCCCGTCGCGAAGGCCGCTCCGGGCGCCAAGGGCGACACCCCGACCTCCGAGGAGGAGGGGTTCACCCTCGGCGACGACGACGAGGACGCGCCCGCCCAGCAGATCGCGGCCGCCGGCGCCACCGCCGACCCGGTCAAGGACTACCTCAAGCAGATCGGCAAGGTGCCGCTGCTGAACGCCGAGCAGGAGGTCGAGCTCGCCAAGCGGATCGAGGCCGGCCTGTTCGCCGAGGAGCGCCTCGCCGTCACCGGCCCCTCGATGTCCGAAGAGGACCTCGAGGACTTCGAGTGGATCGCCGAGGACGGCCGCCGCGCCAAGAACCACCTGCTGGAGGCCAACCTCCGCCTGGTGGTCTCGCTGGCCAAGCGCTACACCGGCCGCGGCATGCTGTTCCTCGACCTGATCCAGGAGGGCAACCTCGGCCTGATCCGCGCGGTCGAGAAGTTCGACTACACCAAGGGCTACAAGTTCTCCACGTACGCCACCTGGTGGATCCGGCAGGCCATCACCCGCGCCATGGCCGACCAGGCCCGCACCATCCGCATCCCGGTGCACATGGTCGAGGTCATCAACAAGCTGGCGCGCGTGCAGCGGCAGATGCTCCAGGACCTGGGCCGCGAGCCCACCCCGGAGGAGCTGGCCAAGGAGCTCGACATGACCCCGGAGAAGGTCGTCGAGGTCCAGAAGTACGGCCGCGAGCCCATCTCGCTGCACACGCCGCTCGGTGAGGACGGCGACAGCGAGTTCGGCGATCTCATCGAGGACTCCGAGGCCATCGTCCCGGCCGACGCGGTCAGCTTCACGCTGCTGCAGGAGCAGCTCCACTCCGTTCTCGACACGCTCAGCGAGCGCGAGGCGGGCGTGGTGTCGATGAGGTTCGGCCTCACCGACGGGCAGCCGAAGACGCTGGACGAGATCGGCAAGGTGTACGGGGTGACCCGGGAGCGCATCCGGCAGATCGAGTCCAAGACCATGTCGAAGCTGCGGCACCCGTCCCGCTCGCAGGTCCTGCGCGACTACCTGGACTGACCGGCCGCACCGCGGACCGACCGACGGCAGGGCCCCGGCGATCGCGCCGGGGCCCTGCCGCCCCGCGCCCTGCCCCACTGGCTCCGCGCGCCCCGCGCGCTTCAAACCACCCACGCGCCACCGACGCCGTTCGCGTGCCGCCGACACGCCGCCGACACGCCGTCCGCGTGCCACCGACGCCGTCCACGTGCCGCTGGCCCGTTCGCGTGGCCAGGGGCGTTCGCGTGGTGGCCTGTTCGCGCGGCCTGGCAATTCGTGCTTCGAGACCGTTCGCGTGGCCGGGGCCGTTTGAGGGGCCCGGCCTGTGTTCGCTCCAAGACCAACCGCGTGGTGCTGGCCTGTGCGGGGCCGGAGCGGTGGCGGGGGTGGTTTTTGGGGTGCTTGGGGCGTTGGGGTGGCCAGGTGTGGCCGCGGGGCGTCAGTCGTGGAGGATGACGTCGAGGTTCGCGCCGTTCAGTTCGACGGTGTGGCCGAGGCCGGCGACGGCCTTCAGCAGCTCCTCCGGGGTGCGCGGCGCGGCGCCCGACTTGATCAGGTCGTGGGCGACGCGTCCGCGGGTGGCCTTGGCCATGTGGCTGACGACGGTGCGCTTGGGGACGCCGCCGACGAGGCGCTCCCGGAACACCCGGACGGAGACCGCCGGGCCGGGCGCCTTCCACACCGATGCGTACGGTCCGGACCGCATGTCCACGACCAGGTCGTCGTCCAGGCGGAGGGTCCTGCGCATCGCCGGGCGCCACGACGCCCCCAGGCCGCTTCCAGGCGGCAGTGACACGCCCATGGACAGCCGGTAGGGCGGGACGCGGTCGGTGAGCCTCAGCGCGCCCCACAGCCCCGAGAACACGATGATCTGCCGGGCGGCGGCCTCGGTGTCCAGATCGGCCAGGTCGAGGTTGTCGTAGAGGACGCCGGTGTAGAGCTGCGCCACGGGCAGTGTCGGGGCCTTGCGGAGAGCCTTGTTGCGAGCGAGGGCCTCGTCGGCCTGTCCGGGGGGAAGCCCGAGAACCTCCGCCGCGTCGGCGCCCCGGGACGCCTTCGCCAGGGCCGCCAGGACGCGCCGCCTCGTCGGCGTCAGGCCGGGGAAGCTCAGTGAGGCCAGGTCGAGGGGCGGACCGTCCCCCTCGGTAGCCTTCTTCTCCGACGGCGGCAGCAGGATGTGCACGATCCCCCCGAAAGCGGTGACGGATGGCGCGGTCATTGGACAGGCGTTTGGGCGAACTGGTCGCCGAGGCGTGGCCCGCGCCGTTCGCCCAGGATATGGGCGGCTGGCTGCTGCGCCACGCCGACGGTGTGACCAAGCGGGCCAACTCCGTCCTGCCCGTGCACGACCCAGGGGACGTGGACCTGGCCATCGGGCGGGCCGAGCGCTTCTACACCGAGCTCGGGCTGCCGACCGTGTTCCTGATGGACGCCCAGGCGCGGCCCGAGGGGCTCGACGGAGTCCTTGAGCGGCGAGGCTACGAGCTGGTCGAACCGACGATCGCGATGACGACGGACCTGAGCGGTCCCCGCGAGCGCGGCGGCGTGGACGTCATGGACGCCCCGTCGCGGGAGTGGCTCGATCTGTGGTGGTCGGTGGACGGTCGCCACGACCATCAGCTGCCGATGGCGGAGAAGATCCTCACGGGGGTGGGCGCGGGCTACGCCGGGGTGGACGGCCTCGCCGTGGGGCGCGGCGTCATCCAGGGGAAGTGGCTCGGCGTCTACGCCATGGCCGTCGCGCCGGACGCGCGACGGCGGGGCCTGGGGCGGCGCGTCCTGCGGGCTCTTCTCGGCTGGGGGAGCGAGCGGGGATGCGAGCGGGCGTACCTGGTCGTCGTCGAGCGGAACGCCGCCGCCAGGGCGCTGTACGAATCGGAGGGGTTCGTGCCGGCGGCCGCATATCACTACCGCGTAAGGAATGTCACCGCGAGGTGAGAACCGCGGGGGCGAGCGCATCAGGGCACTGTCCCAATATGGTTACGTTATGCAGTCACTCATATACTCTCCGCAGTTATCGCCGCATCGCGCTGCGGGGAGGGCCAATGGAGGAAAAGGGAACGGCGACCACCGTCTCCGGTGGCCGCCGTCCTTGGCTCGCTCTATTTGGAGGTCTACCGCTCCTCGTCCGGAGCGACAGTCGGGGTTTCGGTAAGCCGGTCGGTCTCGTCCTGTATGTCGGCCCCGTTGGAGCGGAGCGCCTCTGCGTACTTGCGACCGTGGTGGGCGCAGAACAGAAGGTCGCCGCCGCCTACAAGGACCGCACGGACGTAGGCCTGAGCGCCGCAGCGGTCGCATCGGTCGGCGACGGTCAGCGGCTTGGTTGGGGCAAGGGCTCCAGTCACGGCACCTTCCTCATGCTCGGGGTCGGTACTTAGGACAACATCTAACCCGACGTGGGCGTTCCCAACCTGGTTCTTCGTACGCCCACAGCAGAATGGCCCAATAAGTGACCGAGGTCACATTAGGCCGCGTCCCACCGGAACAGGCGCACGGCGATCAAGGCTCCGACGACCGCGACCCCCAGCAGAACGGCGATCTGGGGCAACGCCGAGGTCGGCCCGAGTCCTCTGCCCATCACATTGAGCATGCCCTCGTTGAGATAGCGCAGGGGGAAGATGTACGACAGCGTCCTCATCCAGGTCGGCGAGGCGTCCAGCGGGAAGAACGAGCCGCCGAGGAACGCCATCGGCAGCACGATCAGCTGGGTCACGGCCTGCGCGGTCTCCTGCGTCTTGGCCCACGCGCCGATCAGCATCCCGATCGACAGGAAGGCCAGCACGCCCGCGATGACCATCGGGATCGCCATCCACCAGGCGCCACTGAGCTTCAGGCCGAACATCGGGAGCTGCGCCACGAGCACGAAGAGCGCGAACTGGACGAGCGCCACGGCGAGGCTGACCGCCACGCGCGCGGCGAACACGGTGGGGATGGGGGCCGGGGAAAGCTGGAGGCGGCGCAGGATGCCCTTGGTCCGCCACGTGACGAGCGTCTGGGACGCCCCGAAGACGCCCGCCGACGCCAGCGCCCAGCCCAGCAGGCTCGGCGTGAAGAACTGGATGGCCTTGAGCGAGTCGTCCTCCACCCGCTGGTCGGTCAGCCGGTAGGCAGGCGGCTTGCCGGAGGCCGAGAGGTTCGCCGACTGGACGACCGAGTTCATCAGCCCCCGCACGGTCCCGGACTTGACCTGGTCGGCCGCCGAGTAGTGGACGACCAGCTCGCCCCCGCGCTGCTCCACGACGGCGTCCGCGTCGCCCTTCTCCACCGTGCGCAGGGCGGCGGCGCGGTCGGCGGCCTTCTCGACCTTCATGACCTTGCCGAGCTCGCCCCCTGCCTGCGCCACCGCCTGGTCGAGGACCGGTGCCTTGCCCACCTCCAGGATCTTCACCTTGGACGTGGACTGGTGGCCGAAGATCCCGCCGAAGACGACCAGGAACATCAGGGGGAACAGCACCGTGAAGAACAGCGCCGTGCGGTCGCGCCGGAAGCCCAGGAACATCGCTCTGGACAGGCTCTTGAAACTCTCGAACGTGCTCACGCCCTGTACTCCCGTCCGGTGAGCTCCAGAAAGACGTCCTCAAGGGTGGCGCCGCGGATCTGGACGCCGTCCAGCGCGTTCTTCGCGGCCATGGCGGCGACCACCGCGGAGGGGTCGCGGGTGGAGATGGTGAGCGAGACGCCGTCGTCCTCGGCCTCGTCCGCGCCCGGCAGGAGCCGCGCGTCGGCCACGTCCAGGACGCCGCTGGCCACGCTGATCCTGGCCGGGGCGTCCAGCCCGCGCACCAGGACCGCGGGCGGGCCGAGCCGCAGGACCCTGCCCGCGTCCATGATGGCGACGCGGTCGCACAGGCTCTCCGCCTCGTCCATGTAGTGCGTGGTCAGGACGATGGTGCGGCCCTCGGTGTTGATCGACCGGAGCACGTCCCACAGGTTGCGGCGCGCCTGCGGGTCCAGCGCGGCGGTGGGCTCGTCCAGGAACACGAGCTCGGGGTCGTGCACGAGCGCGCACGCGATGGACAGGCGCTGCGCCTGGCCGCCCGACAGCTTCTCGACGCGGGTGTCGGCCTTGTCGTCCAGGCCGACCAGTTCGAGCATCGAGTCGGCCTTCTTCGCGGGGACGCCGTAGAGGGAGCCGAACGTCCGCAGCTGCTCGCGCGCGGTCAGCCGCTCGAAGAAGGAGGACGCCTGCAACTGGACGCCGATCCGGGGGAGCAGCTTGGAGTTGCGCGGCCAGGGGGACATACCGAGCACGGTGAGGTCGCCCTCGTCCGGCTCCCGCAGGCCCTCGATGATTTCCAGGGTGGTGGTCTTGCCCGCGCCGTTCGGCCCGAGGATGCCGAAGAACTCGCCCTCCTCGACGGAGAACGTCACCCCGTCCACGGCTCGGACGTCCCCGTATCGCTTGCGGAGGCCCGAGACCTCGATCGTTTGCGCCATGCGAGGACAGTAGGGATTAATCGGGCTTTCGCGCACCCACCCTCGGGTGGAGGTCCGGGTCCAGAAGTCGGAGTGCGGGTAGCCTGGCGAACCGTACGGGCCCTCCCGCGCCGGCGTGCGGAACGTCGGCGGCGGCGAGCCTTTCGGTGGATTGTCGGCGGCCGGGGGTACCCTGCTGCCGACCGTCCTACCCCCGAGGAGCACACGCACGTTGACCGCCGCGACCGCCGAAGCGACAACCGAAGACCCGCACGGCTACTCCGCCCGGCACCTCTCGGTGCTGGAGGGGCTGGAGGCCGTGCGCAAGCGACCCGGCATGTACATCGGGTCCACCGACAGCCGTGGCCTCGCGCACTGCCTGTGGGAGATCGTCGACAACTCCGTCGACGAGGCCCTCGCGGGCTACTGCACGCACATCAGCGTGACGATGCACGCCGACGGCTCCTTCGAGGTGGGCGACAACGGCCGCGGCATCCCGGTCGACCTGGAGCCCAAGACGGGCCTGCCCGGCGTCGAGCTGGTCATGACGCGGCTGCACGCGGGAGGGAAGTTCGGCGGCGTGTCCTACACCGCCTCCGGCGGCCTGCACGGCGTCGGCGCCTCCGTCGTCAACGCCCTGTCCGCGCGGCTGGACGTGGAGGTCGACCGCGACGGCCACACCCACGCCATCAGTTTCCGGCGCGGCCTGCCCGGCGAGTTCGCCGAGGACGGCCGCCCGAACGCCCGGTTCAAGAAGAAGTCGGGCCTGCGGCAGATCCGCAAGGTCGCCAAGAAGACCACCGGCAACCGCACCCGGTTCTGGCCCGACATGCAGATCTTCCTGAAGGACGCCACGGTCGAGCAGTCCCTCGTCCTCGACCGGATGCGGCAGACCGCGTTCCTCATCCCGGGCCTGACCATCGACGTCCGCGACGAGCGCGGCGAGGAGGTCGTCGACGAGACGTTCCGGTTCGACGGCGGCATCAGCGAGTACTGCTCCTATCTCGCCAAGGACGCCCCGATCGTCGACGTGCTGCGGCTCCAGGGGCGCGGCCACTTCACCGAGACCGTCCCCGTCCTCGACGAGCAGGGCCACCTGACGCCCACCGACGTCGAGCGCGATCTCGAGGTCGACGTCGCGCTGCGCTGGGGCAACGGCTACGACACGATCACCAAGTCGTTCGTCAACGTGATCGCTACCCCGAAGGGCGGCACGCACGTGCGCGGCTTCGACCGCGCCGTGCTCAAGGTCCTCAACGAGCAGCTCCGCGCGGTGAAGCTGCTCAAGAACGGCGACGAGGACGTCATCAAGGAGGACGTCCTGGAGGGCCTCACCGCCGTGGTGACGGTCCGCCTCCCCGAGCCGCAGTTCGAGGGCCAGACCAAGGAGATCCTCGGCACCTCCGCGGCGACGCGCATCGTCTCCCAGGTCGTGCAGCGCGAGCTGCGCGCGATCTTCGAGAACCCGTCGCGCGGGCAGAAGCAGCCGCTGCGCGCCGTCCTGGAGAAGGTGGTCGGCGCGGCCAAGACGCGCATCGCCGCCCGCACCCAGCGCGACAACCAGCGCCGCAAGAACGCCCTGGAGAACTCCGCCCTCCCGGCCAAGCTCGTCGACTGCCGCTCCGCCGACGACCGCAGCGAGCTGTTCATCGTCGAGGGCGACTCGGCCCTCGGCACCGCCAAGCTGGCCCGCAACTCCGAGTTCCAGGCACTGCTGCCCATCCGCGGCAAGATCCTGAACGTGCAGAAGGCGTCCGTCGCCGACATGCTGAAGAACGCCGAGTGCGCCGCGATCATCCAGGTGCTCGGCGCCGGGTCGGGGCGGACGTTCGACGTCGAGGCCGCCCGCTACGGGCGCGTGGTGATCCTCGCCGACGCCGACGTCGACGGCGCGCACATCCGCACGCTGCTGCTCACGCTCTTCCACCGCTACATGCGGCCGATGCTGGAGGCCGGGCGGATCTACTCCGCCGTCCCGCCGCTGCACCGCATCGAGCTGGTCAAGCCGCGCAAGGGGCAGGACAAGTACATCTACACCTACTCCGACGCCGAGCTGCGGCAGCGGCTCGTCGAGCTGGAGCGCAAGGGCCAGCGCTGGAAGGAGCCGATCCAGCGCTACAAGGGCCTCGGTGAGATGGACGCCGACCAGCTGGCCGAGACGACGCTCGACCCCCGGCACCGGGTGCTGCGCCGCGTGCGCATCGAGGACGCCGAGGAGGCGGGCAAGGTGTTCGACCTGCTCATGGGCAGCGAGGTCGCCCCGCGCCGCGCGTTCATCACCGCCGGGGCCACCGAGCTGGACGTGGAGCGCATCGACACCTGATCTCCACCCTGGGGTGGAGTGCGGGAAGTCCAGCCGTGCGGCGATCCGCGCGAGGGCCGTCCCGTCCTACCCTCGGGGCATGAACACGCTGGACGACGTCCTCCCCGCCGCCGTCGCCGCCCCCTCGGTCCCGTGCCGGCGGTGGCGGGCGGGTCTCGCCGACGCGCGCCGCGCGCACGCCGTGCCCCTTGTCGCCGTGCCCCTTGTCGCCGTGCCGGTCGGCGTGGCGCCATGAGGATCACCCGTGTCGTGATCGCCGGGGGCCTGGTGACCTGGGTCCTCACCGCCTACGTACGCGGGATGCTCAGGGCCGATCCCGCTCCGGCGCTGCACGGCGCCGGCCTGGCACTCGTCGTGCTCAACGTGGTCATGTTCGCCTTGCTGGGGAGCGGCATCTGGGTCGGGCGCAAGAGCGAGACGCGGCACCGGCGTGCGGGCGTGGCCCTTCTGCTGGCGGCCATCGGTTCGGCGCTGGCGCTGTACGCGCTCGCCCCCGACTCCGGCACCGGGTTCTTCTTCTCCATGGCCGGGCTCTGGATGCTGCTGATGTGGCTGCCGATGCCGGGGGGCATCGCGGTGAGCGCGCTGACGGTCGCCGCGATCGGCGGTCTGGGGGAGGCGTTCGGCTCCGGCGGCGCCGACGTCGGTCAGATGGCGGCGGTCGCGGGCATCACGCTGGGCGCGCTCGCGAGCCGCCGGGGCAAGGCCGCGCAGGAGGCGACCCGCCGCGCGGAGGCGGCCAACGCGGTCCTCGCGGAGCGGTCGCACCTCGCGCGGGAGATCCACGACATCCTGGCCCACTCGCTGTCGGCGCAGATCGTCCATCTGGAGGGGGCGCGGCTGCTGCTGGCGCGGGACGGCGACCGCGCCCAGGCCCTGGATCGGGTGGAGCGCGCGCGGAACCTCGCCCGGTCCGGCCTGGAGGAGACGAGGCGGGCCCTGGCCACGCTGCGCGGGGAGATCCCGCAGCCCAAAGAGGTCATCCAAGAGCTCGCGGAGGAGTTCCACGCCAGCACCGGGCGCCCCTGCGACGTGCACGTGACGGGCGCACCGCGCGAGCTGCCGCCGCAGGCCGGGCTCGCGGTCGTCCGGACCGCGCAGGAGGCGCTCACCAACGTCCGCAAGCACGCTCCCGGCGCGCGCGCCCACGTCGCCTTGCGGTACCTCGCCGGCAGGGTGGAGCTCGAAGTGACCGATACGGGCGGCACCGAGCCCGTCGAGAAGCCGGACGGCGGCGGCTACGGCCTCGTGGGCATGCGGGAGCGCGCGGAGCTGATCGATGGGACGCTGGTGACCGGACCGGACGGCAAGGGATTCCGCGTGTCCCTCAGCGTGCCGGCCTGACGGGAGGGCGAGCGGTGAGCGACACGGCGAGGATCCTGGTCGTCGACGACCAGACCGTGGTGCGGGAGGGCCTGGTCCTCCTGCTGGAACTGCTGCCGGGCATCGAGGTCGCGGGGGCGTGCGGCGACGGCGAGCGGGCCGTGGCGATGGTCGCCGAGCTGCGTCCCGACGTCGTCCTGATGGACCTGCGCATGCCGCGGATGGACGGGGTGGAGGCGACGCGCCGGATCAGGGAGGCGCACCCGGACGTCGGGATCGTCGTCCTCACCACCTACGCCGACGACGAGTCGATCTTCGCCGCGCTGCGCGCCGGGGCCCGCGGCTACCTCACCAAGGACGCCGACGCCGACGAGATCGCCCGCGCCGTCGCCGCCGTCCGCGGGGGCGCGTCGCGGCTGGACCCGGCCGTCCAGCGCCGGCTGGTCGAGGCCGTGGCGGCCGGCGAGGCCCCCCGCCGGGCTTCGGGCTCCGGGCTGCCGGACGGCCTGACCAGGCGCGAGGCGGAGGTGCTGGCCCTCATCGCCCGGGGGCGCTCCAACGCCGAGATCGCGGGCGACCTGTTCATCTCCGAGGCGACCGTCAAGACGCACATCAACAACCTGTTCGCCAAGGCGAACCTTCGCGATCGGGCCCAGGCCGTCACCTACGCCTTCCGGCACGGACTCGGCGGATGATCTTCGGTCAGGGTCCGGCAAGGGCCGGGTCAAGCCCCCGTCGCGCGCGCCCGCGCGGCCCCAGCATGGGACCGTGCTGAGAACCTGCATGATCGCGGACTACCTGCGCCCCTACGCGCAATGGCGGATCAACCGCCCCGACCCCTGCGACGACGGCCGGAACGCCCGCGCCGCGATCGGCCTCATCGACGCGGCCGCCTACGTGAACGAGCTGGACGACAGCGAACGCGTCATCGTGCGCATGGCCATCGCCGGCTGCTTCACCCTGGGCCGCTTCAACCCGGGCGCGGAGGGGGAGAAGGTCATCCGGTTCTGGCACTACGACGACGCCTCCGGCGGCCCGGCCGACCTCCTGGAGATCCTGGCGGACTGCGCCGAGCGCGGCCTGCGGACGACGGTGCCGCATCCCCGCGAGGGCCAGACCGCCCCTGTGTGATCAGGCCGACTCGTTGCCGGGCCTCCACTTGATGCCGCACCCCAGGCTGGGCGTGTGGGGCTCGGGGACGTCCTCTCCGGCCAGGACCAGGTCGAGCGCGGCTCTGAGCGCGGCGCCGTCCGCCACGACGTCGTTGCTCGGCCTCGCCCCGGCGAACTCGCCCCGGTAGGCGAGCGTGCGCTCTCGTCCGTAGAGGAAGAAGTCGGGCGTGCAGGCGGCCTTGAACGCCTTGGCCGTCTCCTGCGACTCGTCCACCAGGTACGGGAAGCCGAACCCGGCCCTCTTCGCCTGCTCCCGGAGGTGGTCGGCGCCGTCGTCGGGATAGTTGGAGACGTCGTTGCTGCACACGGCGACCGTGGCCAGCCCCCTGGTCGCGTACTCGGCGGTGAGAGCGCCGATCCCGTCCTCGATCCGCCGCACGTAGGGGCAGTGGTTGGACAGGAACACCACGAGGAGGGCCGCCGCGTCCGGGAAGTCGCCGTCCGAGACGAACCCGCCCTCGACGGAGGGGAGCCGGAACGCGGGGACGGGGGAGCCGAGCGGAACCATGAACGATGCGATGGCCATGCCCCCATCATGGCCCACCGGTGACCAAGCGATCGCTTGCTAGGCTTCGGGCATGCCCTCCCAGGACCACATGAAGCAGGCGCTCCAGACCTACGTCGACGCCTTCAACGCCGCCGACGCGGTGACCGTTTCCGGCCTCTACGCCGACGACGCCGTCATCGAGGACCCGGTCGGCCACCCCCCGATCAGCGGCCGGGCCGCCATCGAGGAGTTCTACGCCAACGCCATCGCCGGCGGCGCCAAGCTCACCCTGGACGCCCCCATCCGCGGCTCCCACGGCGACCGCGCCGCCATGGCCTTCACCGTCGACGTCCCGGGCCTGCGCGTCCACGCCATCGACGTCATGACCTTCAACGCCGAAGGCAAGATCGTCCGGATGGAGGCCCACTGGGGCCCCGACGACATCGAGACCTGACGGCCTGGGGAAGGCGTCGCCGCGTCTCTGCCGGGGGTGGAGCGACCTTGTCGCCATCGGCGCGCCCGCCGACGAAGGTGCGGGAACCGTGTCCGTGCCGAGCCTTATGGCGCCGTGTCCGGCGGCCTGGTGACCTCGAAGGCATGGACTGCGAGTGGCCGCATCCGGCCGCGCGCTTTCTGTAACTCATCGCTCACTGCAGGTGAGAGCCGGAAAGGGCGGGTAGGGTCCGCTCTCAATCCCGGTACGTGCACGCTCCGTAATCAAGTGAGTCGCCGAGACGTCTAGCAGCCGAGCGTGACGTGATGAACACTCCTTGTGTTCGGTCCCCCTGGCTCACCTGCCGCCGCTCACGCCTCAGACACACCCCGCGTCTCGGGGTGCGCGTGGGCACCGGCGGTGGGGAGCCACCGTCGAAGGAGAACATATGTCGTCGATCAAGACCACGGCTCTGGCCCTGGCCGCGACCGCCGCGGTGACCGGCCTGGTCACCGCCGGAGTCGCCAGCGCCCAGACCCCCGCCCAGACCCCCGCCAAGCCCGCCGCGGCCCGGACCGCCGCCGTTCCGCCGGGCTATCAGATCGTGGCCCTGCCGAACGCCAACGTCCCCAACTTCCAGCGGCGGGTCGTCGTCTGCCCAGGCACCAAGCACGTCCTCGGCGGCGGCGGGGAGGCGCGCGGCAACGGCGCCATCCTGGTGGGCTCGTTCCCCACCGACGACGGTCGCGGCTGGATCGCGCTCGGCCGCCAGATCGGCTACAACGACGTCGGCATCAGCGTCTACGCGATCTGCGCCGACTGACGTCGACCCCTTCCGCCGGTCCCGGCCGCCTCCGAGCCGCCGGACGGTGAGTGAGGGGCGGAGGCCCCGGGCGACCGCCCGGGGCCTTTCGCGTCATTCCTCTTCGGGGGGCGCTTCTTCGGGGGCCGGGCCGATCGGACCGCTGACGGCGGTCAGCGGCGTGTCCAGCGGCTCGCCAGAGCCGTCCCTGCGGCCCAGGGTGACGTTGAGCGTCGCGGGCCTGCCGCCGGCGCCCGCCGCCCGCAGGGGCGTCAGGGCCGCCCAGGCCTGGAGCAGCACGTCCTCGCCCTTGAGGAAGCGGTGGGCGCGGACGCCGCCGGTGGCGCGGCCCTTGGACGGGAAGTCGGCGAAGTCGGCGAGTTTGATCCCGCCGGTCTGGGTGCCCGGCAGCGCCGAGGACGAGCCGGAGACCGTGATGACGCGGGCCTCGCGGGACGGGTCGAGGGCGCCGAACCACAGGACGCTCGCGCCGGAGCCGAGCTTGATGCCCGCCATGCCGCCGGCGGCCCGTCCCTGCGGACGGACGACGGACGCGGGGAAGTGCAGGAGCTGGGCGTCGGTGCTGATGAAGACCAGGTGCTGCTCTTCGGACGTCAGCTGGACGGCGCCGACCACGCGGTCGCCGTCCTTGAGGCCGATGACCTCGAACTCGTCGCGGTTGGCGGGGAAGTCGGGGACCACCCGTTTGACCACGCCCTGGGCGGTGCCCAGCGCCAGGCCGCCGCCTTCCTCGCCGACGGAGGCGATGCCCACGACCGTCTCGTCGGGCTCCAGATCGACGTACTCGGTGACCGGCGCCCCGCCCGCCAGGGACGGGGGCGTCGCGGACGGCGGCAGCGTCGGCAGGTCGAGGACGTCGACGCGGATCATCCGGCCCAGGGACGTCACCGCGCCGACCTGCCCGCGGGCGGTGGCGGGCACGACCGAGGCCAGCACGTCGTGCGCGGCGCGGGGGCCGCTGTCGGGCAGGGGCGAGGCGTCGTGCGTGCGGGCCATGAGGCCGGTGGCGGACAGCAGCACCGTGCACGGGTCGTCGGCGACCTCCAGCGGCACGGCGTTCGCGGCGGTCTGGCCCGAGGACTCCAGCAGGATGGTGCGGCGCGGGGTGGCGAACTCCTTGACGACCTCGCCCATCTCCTTGGAGACGACGCCGCGCAGCTTGCGCTCCGAGTCGAGGATCGCGGTCAGCTTGGCGATCTCCTTGGCGAGCTGCTCCTTCTCCTTCTCCAGCTCCAGCCGGTCGAAGCGGGTGAGGCGGCGCAGCGGGGTGTCGAGGATGTACTGCGCCTGGATCTCCGACAGCTCGAAGATCTGCATGAGGCGCTGCTTGGCCTGGGCGGCGTCGTCGCTCTGCCGGATGACCTGGATGACCTCGTCGATGTTCAGCAGGGCGACGAGCAGGCCCTCCACCAGGTGCAGGCGGTCCTCGCGCTTCCTGCGCCGGAACAGGGAGCGCCGGCGGACGACGTCGATGCGGTGGTCGATGTAGACCTGGAGCAGGTCGCGCAGCCCGAGCGTGCGGGGCTGGCCGTCGACCAGGGCGACGTTGTTGATGCCGAACGTCTCCTCCATCGGCGTCAGCCGGTAGAGGTCGGCGAGGACGGCCTCGGGGTTGAAGCCGTTCTTGATCTCGATGACCAGGCGGAGGCCGACGGTGCGGTCGGTGAGGTCCTTCAGGTCGGCGATGCCCTGGATCTTCTTGGCGTTGACCAGTTCCTTGATCTTGGCCTTCACCCGCTCGGGGCCGACGGCGTAGGGCAGCTCGCTGACGATGATGCCCTTGCGGCGGGGCGTGACGCTCTCGATGGAGACCGTGGCGCGGGTGCGGAACGTCCCCCGGCCGCGCTCGTAGGCGTCGCGGATGCCGTCCAGCCCGACGATCTTGCCCCCGGTGGGCAGGTCGGGGCCGGGCACGAAGCGCATCAGCTCTTCCAGCGTGGCGTCCGGATGGTCGATCAGGTGCCGGGCCGCGGCGACGACCTCGCCGAGGTTGTGCGGCGCCATGTTCGTGGCCATCCCGACCGCGATGCCGGACGCGCCGTTGACCAGCAGGTTCGGGAACGCGGCGGGCAGCACCTCCGGCTCCTGCTCCTGCCCGTCGTAGTTGGGCCGGAACTCGACGGTGTCCTCGTCGATGGAGGAGACCATCAGCATCGCCTCGCGGGACAGCCGCGCCTCGGTGTACCGCATGGCGGCGGGCATGTCGTCGCCGCCGAGCGACCCGAAGTTGCCGTGCCCGTCCACGAGCGGCATCCGCATCGCCCAGGGCTGCGCCATCCGCACCATCGCGTCGTAGATGGCGCTGTCGCCGTGCGGGTGCAGCTTGCCCATGACCTCGCCGACGACGCGGGCGCACTTGACGTGCCCGCGGTCGGGGCGCAGCCCCATCTCGTTCATCGAGTACAGGATCCGCCGCTGGACGGGCTTCATGCCGTCGCGCGCGTCGGGAAGGGCCCGCTGGTAGATGACCGAGTAGGCGTATTCGAGGAAGCTGCCGCGCATCTCGTCGGAGACGTCGACGTCGACGATGTTCTCCTCGAAGTCCGGCGGAGGTGGAGGGGCTTGGGATCCGCGTCGTGCCATGCCCCACATTGTGGCCGGTCCCGGGGACATCTTTCGCCCGCCTCACCGGGTGATCCGGCCGAGTCGGCGGATCGATCCCGTTTCGTCACCTCCGCGGACCTGGCAGATTGGGTGGGAACCCTGCCGGTTTCTCCGGGGGAAGTTCGTCGAGCAGGTGGAGGTTTCGTTGAGCGGGCTGGCCGACTTCCAGAACTCGATCTATCTGCAGGGGCTCGGAGACGTCCTGCCGGCGCTGCCCACGGACCTGACGAGACTGGAGGGCCTCGCCGAGCGGTCGCTGTCGGCGCGGGCGTTCGGCTACGTGGCCGGGTCGGCGGGCAGCGAGGCGACCGCGCGGGCGAACCGCGCCGCGTTCGACCGGTGGCGGATCGTCCCGCGCATGCTGCGGGACGTCGCCGAGCGCGACCTGTCGGTGACCGTGCTGGGCACCCCGATGCCGTCGCCGGTCCTGCTCGGCCCCATCGGCGTGCAGTCGATCCTCCATCCGGACGGCGAGCTGGCGGTCGCGCGGGCGGCCGCGGCCGAGGGGCTGACGATGGTGCTGAGCACCGCGTCCTCGTTCGGCATCGAGGAGGTCGCGGAGGCGAACGGGGACGGGCCGCGCTGGTACCAGCTGTACTGGCCGAAGGACCGGGAGCTCGCCGTCAGCTTCCTGGAGCGGGCGAAGTCGGCCGGGTACACCGCCCTGGTCGTCACGCTCGACACGTTCACGCTGGCGTGGCGCCCGCGCGATCTGGACCAGGCCTATCTGCCGTTCCTGCGGGGGATCGGCGTCGCGAACTACTTCAGCGACCCGGTCTTCCAGAAGGCCGTCGGCGGGCCGGTGACGGAGGCCAACCGCGACATGGCGCTCCTGCACTGGGTGGCCAACTTCGGCAACCCGAGCCTGACCTGGGACGACCTGATCTTCCTGCGCGAGCACTGGGACGGGCCCATCGCGCTCAAGGGCATCCAGCATCCCGACGACGCCCGCCAGGCCGTGGACGAGGGGATGGACGCCGTCGTCGTCTCCAACCACGGCGGGCGCCAGGTGGACGGCGCGGTCGCGTCGCTGGACGCGCTCCCCGGCGTGGTCGAGGCCGTCCGCGACCAGGCGACGGTCCTGTTCGACAGCGGGATCCGGACCGGGGCCGACATCGTCAAGGCGCTCGCCCTGGGCGCCGAAGCCGTCCTGGTCGCGCGGCCGTACGCCTACGGGCTGGCCCTGGGCGGCCAGGCGGGCGTCCAGCACGTCCTGCGCTGCCTCCAGGCCGAACTGGAGCTCACGATGGCGCTTTCCGGCGTCAAGCGTCCGGACGAACTGCACCCGGAGGTTCTCGTTCGCGCTTAGCCCGCGCGAGGGCGAGGTCCGCCCGCCGGACTTTCACAGGCGATTGCGGGTAGGGAGACGCGCATGCGCTGGCCCGATCACGCCATCTGGTGGCACGTCTATCCCCTCGGCTTCGTCGGCGCCGAACGCGAGGCTGCCGAACGCGACGCCTCCGCCCCGGAACCGCGGCTCGGCCGGATCGCCGGATGGCTCGACCATCTCGTCGGCCTCGGCTGCAACGGCCTCGCGCTCGGGCCGGTGTTCGCGTCCGAGACGCACGGTTACGACACCGTCGACCACTACCGGGTCGATCCCCGGCTCGGCGGCGAGGGCGACCTGCGGCGGCTGATCGACGAGGCGTCCGGCAAGGGCGTCCGTGTGCTGCTCGACGGTGTCTTCAACCACGTCGGGCGCGGGTTCCCTCCGTTCGCCGATGTGGCCGCCAAGGGTGAGGGCTCGGCGTACAGGAAGTGGTTTCACGACGACCTGCGCACGTTCGAGGGCCACGATCGGCTCGTGACCCTGAACCACGCCGAACCCGAGGTCGCCGACTACGTCACCGACGTCATGACCCACTGGCTGGAGCGCGGCGTAGACGGATGGCGCCTCGACGCCGCCTACGCCGTCCCGGCGGACTTCTGGCGGACTGTCACAGACCGCGTCCGCGCGCGCTTCCCCGATGCCTGGCTCGTCGGTGAGGTCATCCACGGCGACTACGCGGGCCTTGTGGAACGGACCGGATTCGACTCCGTCACCCAGTACGAGTTGTGGAAGGCCATCTGGAGCTCACTGAACGACCGGAACTTCTTCGAGCTCGCCCATGCGCTGGACCGCCACAACGGGATGCTGGCGACCTTCGCCCCGCAGACCTTCCTCGGCAACCACGACGTGACCCGCATCGCCACCCGGCTGACCGAACGGCGCGATCTGGCCCACGCGCTGGTGATCCTGATGACCGTCGGCGGTGTCCCGTCCATCTACGCCGGTGACGAGTTCGCCTTCGAAGGCGTCAAGGAGGAGCGCGAGGGCGGGGACGACGCCATACGGCCGCCGTTCCCCGCCCGGCCCGGCGACGTCCCCGGCCACGGCGGCGCCCACCACCGCCTCCACCAGGACCTCATCGGCGTGAGACGGCGCCACCCCTGGCTCGTCCGGGCGCGGACCACGGCGCACACCTTGACCAACACGGCCTTCTCCTACACGGTGGAGGACGGTCCGGAGCGGCTGGGCGTCGTGCTGAACACGGGCGGCGAGCCCGCGAAGGTGTCCCTGCCCGCCGCCGGCTGGACGTGCGTGGCTGGTGACGCGGCCTTCACCGGGGACGGCGCCGTCGTCCCGCCCGCCGGCTGGGCGATCGCCGAACCATGACATCTGTCATGGGCCGCCCCTGAGAACTTCATGATCGTTTCCTGACGTCCGTGACTGCACGCCCGCGCCGCCGCCGGACAGCATGGAGGCCATGAGGGCACCTGTGATCGAGGTACGCGACCTGGACCTGAACGAGGCCGTGCGCAACGTCTCGTTCACCGTGGCGCGGGGAGAGGTCTACGCGCTGCTGGGCCGCTACGGCTCCGGCAAGACGGCCATGCTGGAGATCCTCGCGGGGCTGCGGCGGCCCACCGGCGGAACCGTCCGGCTCCGCGGCGCCGACCCCTACACCGACCGGGACACCGCGCGCGCCGCCGCCGTCTGGCGCGACGGGGGCCTCTTCCCGGGACTGACCGTCGCCGAGGTGGTCGACGCCTGGCGGCGCTGGACCCTCGATCCGCTCACCCGGGACGAGGCGCTGCGGCTGGTCGGCCTCAGCCGCCTCGCCGACGTGCCGTTCGAGCGGCTGACCGCGGGGCGGCGCCGCATGCTCGACCTGGCGCTGGCCCTGGTCGGACGGTCGGACGTGCTCGTCCTCGACGAGCCCACCGCGGGGCTCGACGCCGCCGCCGCGCGCGAGGTGTGGTCCGTCCTGGCGAGGGTGGCCGCGGACGGGGCCGCCGTGGTGGTCGCGACCCGCGACCCGGGCGAGGCGTGCCGCGCCGACCGGGTCGGGATCCTCGACGAGGGCCGCCTGGTCACCGGACGGGACGCCGCCCGCCTCCGCGCCGCCTGAGCCCCCGCGCCCCCCTTGACGGCCGCATACGCTGGGCGCGTGCAGCCCCGGATCCCCCGTCCCACCGTCATCGCCGCGATCATCGTGGGGATGACCGTGCTGACGCTGGCCGGGTCCCTGCTGCAGGCGCTCTGGTACGAGGCGGTCGACCGCCGGGACGCCGGACGCCTGCTCCTGGCCCTCGCCGGCACTGGCGGCGCCTTCGCCCTCTACGCCCGCCTCCTGTGGCAGAACCTGATGCGCCGCACCGCCCCGGCGCACAGGCTGGGGCTCGCTGCGGTCGCGGCAGTCTGCTGGGCGCTGCCCCCTCTGCTCGGCACCGGTCAGGGCTGGGGCAACGCCCTCCTGGTCCCCGCCGGGCTGCTCGCCGTCGTGCTCCCCGTGCGCGAGGCGGTCGCCGTGATCGCGGCGGCGACCGTCCTGACCCCCGCCTACGGCGTGCTCCTCGGGCTCCCCGCGCTGACCGTCCTGTACGAGACGGCGGCCGTGCCGCTCGCCGCCTTCTCCGGATACGTCACGGTCTGGCTGTTCCACGTCGTGCAGGAGCTCCGGGAGGCGCGCGCCGAACTGGCCCGGTCCGCGGTGGGGGAGGAGCGCCTCCGGTTCGCCCGCGACCTGCACGACGTCCTCGGCCACAGCCTCCAGGCCGTCGCGCTGCGCGCCGAGGTGGCCGAACGGTTCGTCGAACGCGACGACGGCCGCGTCCGCAAGGAGCTGACCGAGATCCAGACGATGGCGCGGGACGCGGTGCGGGACGTGCGCGAGGTCGTCCGCGGCTACCGCGCCACCTCCCTGCGCACCGAGCTGGACGGCATGTCCGCCGTCCTGCGCGCCGCCGGGATCCGCTGCGAGCGCCCCGAGGTGTCGCCGGAACTGCCCGCCCACGTCCACGAGCCGCTCGGCTGGGTCGCCCGCGAGGCCGCCACGAACGTCCTGCGGCACTCCAGCGCCACCTGGTGCCGGATCACCGTCCGGGCCGGCCGCGACCGCGTCCAGCTGGAGATCGTCAACGACGGCGCCGCGCGCCGCGCCGCCGCGGACGCCGGCAGCGGCCTGGCCGGGCTCGCCGAACGGATCGCGGCCGCCGGCGGCCGCTTCCGGGCGGGCCCCGAGGGCGACGGGACGTTCCGGGTGACGGCCGCCGTCCCCGCGAAGGGAGACGCATGATCCGCGTGCTGCTGGCCGACGACCACCTCCTGATCAGGGAGGCGCTCGTCCTGCTCCTGGAGACCGAGGACGGCATCGAGGTCGCCGCCGACGTCGGGCGCGGCGACGAGGCCGTCGAGCGCGCCCTCGCCCTCAGGCCCGACGTCGCCGTCCTCGACATCGACATGCCCGGCCTGGACGGCCTCGCCGCGGCCGAGCGCCTGGCCCGCGAGCTGCCCGACTGCCGCCTGGTGATCGTGACCGCGCACGGCCGCCCCGGCAACCTGCGCCGCGCCATGGCCGCCGGCGTCCGCGGCTTCCTCGGCAAGGACGCCCCCGGCCGCCGTCTCGCCGAGGTCGTCCGGCAGGTCGCCGGCGGCGCCCGCTACATCGACCCCCAGCTCGCGGCCGACGCCCTCGCCGCCGAGGAGTGCCCCCTCACCCCCCGCGAACTCGACACCCTCCGCGCCGCCGCCGACGGCGCCCCCGTCTCCCGCATCGCGCGCACCCTGGGCCTCTCCGAGGGCACCGTCCGCAACTACCTCTCCGCCGCCGTCACCAAACTCGGCACCGACAACCGCCACACCGCCGCCCGCACCGCCAAAGACCTCGGCTGGCTCTAGTTTTATTGCGTTTTTCTCCTTCTTCGGGCCTGGCGGCCCTCCATCGTCGATAAACGCGGGCGATCGCTGGCATCGCTTCGTCTCGCCTGGCGGCTCGCTGCGCGATCAGGTTCTCGCAAGCTCGAACCTGCCTTCGGACGCGATCGCATTGGTGGAGGTTGTTGTGTGGTTGCGGTGGTGGCTGGGGTCGTGGATGAAGGTTGGTGATCGCTGGGATCGTTTCGGCTCGTTTGGCGGGTCGGTGCGCGGTCAGGTTCTTGCTTCGCTCGAATCTGCCTTTGGGTGCGATCGCATGGGTGGAGGCTGTCGCTTGGTTGCGGTGGTGGCGGGGGGGTCAGCGGCGGGCCAGGACCAGGGAGCCTCGTTTCGTCACCGGGAGCGGGGTGTTCAGGTGGGTGGCCGCCTCGGTGGCCTGGGGGCGGGGGACCTGGCGGGCGATCAGGTAGTCGCGGACGGCGGCCTCGTCGGGGAGGGTGATCAGCGGGGCGTCCCAGCGCTCCACCTCGATCTCGCCGAAGACCTCGCCGACGCGGGCCGGGGCCTCCTCGGCGTCGAACGTGGTCGGCTCGGGGCGCCACACCGGCGACAGCTCGGGGCTGTCGGTCCGGCAGATCGCGGTGACCAGCAGGAGGCCGCCCGGGGCGAGGACGCGGCGGGCCTCGCGCAGCGCCCGGTCGGGGTCGTCCAGCTGGGGGAGGAGGTTCACGGCCACGGCGGCGTCGAACGTCCCGTCCCGGAACGGCAGGCGCAGCGCGTCGGCCCGCAGGCGGGGCGCCGGATGGGCGGACACGAGCTCGGCGGAGGCGTCCAGCCCGACGAGCCGGAACGGCGGCGGGTGGGGGAGGGCGTCGCTGAGGGCGCCCTCCCCGCAGCCGATGTCCAGGACGCGGGACGCGCCCGAGCCCAGCAGCTTGGTGGCGATGTGGTCGTGCAGGCTCCGCGCCCCGATCAGGTACTTCCTGATGACCCTGGCGGCCAGGCGGAAGCGCTCGGGGCCGGTGTCGTGGTCGGGCGTGAGGGCCATGCAGAGAGTCTGCCCGGTGTGCCGCCCCGAAAGCGTCGTCAGGCGGTGACGCCTCCGTCGATGACCAGGTCGTGCCCGATGACGTGGGACGAGGCGTCGGAGGCCAGCCAGAGGATGGTCTCGGCCACTTCCGCGGTTTCGGACACCCGGCCGGACGGCGCGGAGGCGCGCATCCGCTCGGCGCGCCCGGCGGGCGTCTCGCCCGGGAGCAGCGACATCGGCGTGTCGGTGGCGCCCGGGCTGACGGCGTTGACGCGGACGCCGTCGGCGACGTGGTCGAGGGCGGCGGTGCGGGTGAGGATGCTGACCGCCGCCTTGGAGGCCGCGTAGGCCGCGAGGCCGGGACGGCGCCCGTGCACGCCGATGTTGGACGAGACGTTCACGACGGTCCCGCCGCCGTGGGCGCGCATGTGGGCGATCTCGTGCTTCATCGACAGGAACACGCCGGTCAGGTTCACCGCCAGGACCTCGTTCCAGGCGGCGTCGTCGATGTCGGCGACGGGGCCCGCGGCGCCGAAGATCCCGGCGTTGTTGACGGCGGCGTGGAGGCCGCCGTGGCGGCGCGCGACCGCCTCGACCATCCCGGCGGCCGAAGCGGGGTCGGTCACGTCCGCGACGACGTGGTCGGCACGGCCGGAGCCGATCTCCTTCACCGCCTCGGTCAGCGCGGCCTCGTCGCGTCCGGCCAGCACGACGGTCGCGCCCTCGCGGGCGAACGCGTGCGCGGCGGCGCGGCCGATGCCGCCCGCGCCGCCGGTGATGAGAACGATCTTGTTGTCGAATCGCATGCCGAGCTCCCAGAATATTAGAACGAACGGTCTTGAATAAGGGCCGAGAGAAGCCCGCCTTCGGGGAGAGAGGGCGGGGTCAGGCGAAGAGGGCGGCGGCCTGGCGGGTCGCGTCGCGGAGGCGGTGGTCGTCGGCGGGGGCGCGGCCGAGGACGCGCATGCCCTGGAACAGGACGAGCAGGAGGCGGGCCAGCGCGCGGGGGTCCTTGTCCGGGGGCAGCTCGCCCTGGGCCCGCGCCCGGGTCAGCGCCGTGGTGAGCGAGGCCTCCAGGAAGTTCCAGCTCGCCTCGACCAGGCGCGCGGCCTCGGGGTCGCGCCCGGCCAGCTCGACCGCGGTGTTCACCACGAGGCAGCCGAGCCGGGGCCGGTCGCGCGCCGACTCCGCGGCGTAACGCTCGATCAGCGCGCGGACCGCGGGCAGCACGGGCCCGGGCTGCGACAGCGCCTCGGCGATCTTCGGGTCGGTGTCGCGGACGTAGCGTTCGAGGGCCTTCAGGTACAGCTCGCGCTTGCCGCCGAACGTGGCGTAGAGGCTGGCCCGGGCGATGCCGAGATGAGCCACCAGGTCGGCCATGGAGGTCGCCTCGTAGCCGCGCTCCCAGAACAGCTCCAGCGCGCGCCGCAGCGCGGCGTCCGGATCGAACTCCTTCGCCCGTGCCATGCCGACGACGATAGAGCGTTCAAGAACGAGCGGTCAAATATCAGGCCCGCGACGGCATCGGGAGGGACGGGCGGTCCAGGTCCATGACGTCCAGCACCGCGCCGTCGGCGGCGAGCGCCTCCACGACCGGTCCCCGGCGGGCGCCCCAGACCACGACGACGTGCCCGTGCTCGGGGACGTCCAGGATCCGCTTGCCGACCCGCACCCGCGCGACCTCGGCCGAGGCCCGCAGCCGCGCCTCGTTCACCCACTTGGCGCCCCACGGCAGCAGCCGGTTGGCGTTGCGGACCGTGCGGCCCGACCCGTACTTGAGCAGGTGGCGCCCCATCTCGCCGGACGAGCGGCGCGCCAGCGGTTCCTCGGGGGCCGATCCGCCCGCGCCGCCCAGCTCCATCCACTCGCCGTCGCGGCGGTGGAACGTCCAGCCCTCGATGAACGAGGACGCGGAGTCCCCCCACTGGTACAGGAACGTGACAACGGCGATGTCGCCGTCCTTGTCGAGCCCGAGCGGAAGGTAGTCCCGGCCTTCGGCGAAGGCGGCGGGAGCGGGGACGGGAAGGCCGTCCCGGAGGAGCCGCAGGCACTCCTCGTGCACCTCGTGGTCGTTCATGATGGGGGACCTTTGATCGTGCAGGCAGGGCAAAGGGCCCTCCCGCGAGAGGGCCCCACGTGAGGTTCACTCTAGAGGTCCGGCTCGTCTGGTTTCACCCGTCTGGCGTACTCCCGACAAGCCTTTGCCATCCGTCCTTCATCTCATGGTCGATCGCCGGCCCGCGCGGCCTGAGCGCCCGCGAGGCGAGGACGGCGCACAGGGCGGCCAGCGGCAGTTCCACCCCCGCCGCCAGGGCGATCGCCACCGTCCGCTCCGCGCCGGGCGCGGAGGTCGTCACGTCGAACCACGCGTCCACGGCCAGCAGCGCCCCGGCCGCGGCGGCGGCGAGGCCGTGGCGCGGATCGCGGCGGACGAGCAGCACGCCGGTGCCGAGCAGCGCGGCGGCCTCCATCGCGTCCAGCCCCACCCAGGCGGCGGACCAGTTCGACACCGTGGCGGTGGACGGCATGGTGGCGGCGAGCATGCACATCCAGGGCACCAGCGCGGCGGCGCCCCCGATGAACGCCCAGCCGAGCCGCCGTCCTCCCTCCCTGCGCCGCGCGACGGCGCCCGGCGGCCCGTACCGTCCGGGACGCGGACGGCGCCGGACGCTGATCGCGGGACGGGGCGAGGGGGGACCGGGGCGGGTGAGGACGGCGACCATGGGGGGCTCCTGCGGACGGTGATCGGTGCGCATCCGCGGTCCGGATGCCTGATCAAAGCCTCGCCGGGATCGGCCGCAGGATCAGTAGCGCACCCTTCCGACCGGGGGTGGCACTGGGTTCACCCCCGGCCCTGCACTCTGGCTCATGGCGGCGCCCGAAGTGGGGCAATACGGTTTCCCCATGGCATCCCTCTCCGCGGCCCGGCGTGTCCGCGTGCGCGCTCCGTGGTCGGCCGCGGCGTGGCGCGACACGGTCTTCGTCGTCTCCGGGGTGCCGCTGCAGCTCGCCGGCTGGCTGATCCTCGGATCCCTCTGGACGCTCTGGACGCCGGTGCGGGTGACGCCGATCCTCGTGCTCACCTGCGTGTCGGCGATCCTGCTGCTGCTCGCCCTGCGCCCGCTGACGTCCTGGCAGCGGGAGCGGTGCTGGGCGATGCTCGGCCTCGACATCCCGCGCATGCCCGACTTCGACGGCGGGCGCGCCTGGGACGTCCTGCGCGACCTCCGCTCGCCGGAGCTGTGGCGGGTGCTCCAGTACCACCTGCTGGTCGGGCCGCTCCTCGCCCTCGGCGGGCTGGCCGTCACCGTGGCGTGGACGGCCGGGCTCGCCCTCGCCACGTCCGGGACCTACGCGTGGGCGGTGCACCCCGGCGACCCGCTGTCCGACCACCCGCAGCGCGTCGCCGTGCTCACCGCGGCCGGCGTGCTGCTCCTGGCCGCGGCGCCGTGGGCGGCGGCAGGGGTCCGGCGCCTGGACGCCCGCGCCGCCGCCGCGCTGCTCGGCCCCGACCGCGCGAAGGAGCTCCAGCGGCGCGTCGACGACCTGGCCGAGAAGCGCGCCAGCGTCGTGGACGCCGCCGACATCGAGCGCCGCCGCATCGAGCGGGACCTGCACGACGGCGCCCAGCAGCGGCTCGTCTCCCTCGCGCTCAACCTCGGGCTGGCGCGCGAGACGCTCGGCGGCGTCCCGGACGAGGCCATGCGCGTGATCGTGGAGGCGCACGAGGAGGCCAAGGCGGCGCTGACCGAGCTGCGCGACCTGATCCGCGGCCTGCACCCGGCCGTGCTGGAGGACCGCGGCCTGGACGCCGCCCTGTCCGGCGTCGCCGCGCGGGTGCCGCTGCCCGTCCGGCTCCGCGTCGACATCGAGCCGCGCGCCTCCTCCACCGTCGAGGCCGTCGCCTACTTCGTCGTCTCCGAGGCCCTCACCAACGTGGTCAAGCACGCGCGCGCGAAAGAGGTGGACGTCCGCGTCGCCCGCCTCGGCGACGTGCTGCGGGTGACCGTCCGCGACGACGGCGCGGGCGGCGCCGACCCGTCCGCCGGGACCGGACTGACCGGGCTCGCGCGCCGCGTCCGGTCCGTGGACGGTACGTTCCGGATCACCAGCCCCGCGGGGGGCCCGACGACCGTCACCGTGGAGTTGCCGTGCGCATTGTGATCGCCGAGGACTCGGTCCTGCTGAGGGCCGGGCTGATCAAGGTCCTGGAGACCTCCGGGTTCGAGGTCGCCGCGGCCGTCGGCGAGGCCGAGGGGCTGCTGGCCGCCGTGCGCGAGCACCGCCCCGACGCGGCGATCGTGGACGTCCGGATGCCGCCCGGCTTCACCGACGAGGGCGTCCGCGCGGCGCTGGTGATGCGGCGCGAGACGCCCGAGACCGCGGTGCTGCTGCTGTCGCAGTACGTCGAGGAGCGGTACGCGGCGGACCTGCTGTCGACCAGCACCAGCGGGGTCGGCTACCTGCTCAAGGACCGCGTCGCGGACGTGTCGGGGTTCCTCGACGCGCTGCGCAGGGTCGCCTCCGGCGGCACCGCCCTGGACCCCGAGGTCGTCTCGCAGCTGCTGCTGCGCCGGCACCGCGACCCGCTCGACCGGCTCACCCCGCGCGAGAAGGAGGTGCTCGCCCTCATGGCCGAGGGACGCTCCAACGCGGGCATCGCCGCGGCGCTGGTGGTGAGCGAGAGCGCGGTCGCCAAGCACATCAACAGCATCTTCGCCAAGCTCGACCTCCCGCATGCCGAGGGCGACCACCGCCGCGTCCTCGCCGTGCTGCGCTTCCTGGACGGCGAGGGGTGACGGCCCCGGCCGCCCCGGACCGGCCGCGCCGCCGCGGCGTCTGGATCGCGCTGGCGATCGCGACGGCGCTGGTCGTGGCCGCGCCGATCGGCCTCACGGCGTTCGGCCGCGCCGTCAAGCGGACGGCGACGTCCATGACCCCCTACCCGCAGCCGATCCGGGAGGTGCGGCTGGACGTGGGCAACGCGGAGATCTCGGTCGGTCCGGGATCGGACGGCGGGACGCGCGTCTACAAGGACCTCCACTGGGGGCTGAGCAAGCCCGAGCTCACCGAGTCGCTGGTGGACGACATCCTGTTCGTCACCTTCCGCTGCCCGGGTCCCGACCGGCTGGGCGTCGGGTGCGGGGCGGACATCGACGTCCAGGTCCCGGCCGGGGCGCGCGTGTCGGCGGTCGCCGGCTCCGGGAGCATCGACGTGCGCGGGGTGACCGGCGACCTCGACCTGCGGACCGGGTCCGGGGAGATCGACGTGACCGGGGCGCGCGGGCGGCTGCGGCTGCTGGCGAGGTCCGGGACGATCAACGGCCGCGCGCTCGCCTCGACGAAGACGCAGGCCGACGTGTCGTCGGGCACCCTCGACCTCCGCTACGCCGAGCCGCCGGGCTCGGTCGACGCCTCCGCGGGCTCGGGCACCGTGAAGATCATCGTTCCGCCGGGCTCGCGCTACCGGGTCGCCGGGTGGACGGGCGCGGGCAACGCCCACCTCAACCCGGCCGTCTACGACGACCGCTCGCCCCGCCTGATCTCCGTCCGCAGCGGTTCGGGCGAGACCTGGGTCGACTACCGCGATGACTAGGGCGAACGGGACGATCCGGAGCGATGAGCATCACACCGGGCGGATTTGCGTCATCGGTGTGCGGCCGGTTAACTGCTGGCATGCCTTCCGTACGCCCGTGCCGTGAGCACCGCCCGCCGATGCGGCGGGCCATGCGGCGTACGTGTTGCCGGCGAATGTGTGACCGCTGAGGGCCCCCGCCTGAGACTCGCGCCCCGAAGCGAGCGAACTCCGAACCCCCTGGAGTCGCGCATGTTCTTCCAACGCCACCTGCTGAGCCACGCGCCGTACCCGCCCGGTCGCTCCTGACCCGCGCGGCGCCTCCTCGGCGCGTCCTCTGACGCCCGGCGCGTCCCGATCGCCGACCCGTCCCGAACGCCGCCGCCCGTCCGGCGGCCCCCGTCCGCATGGGTGATTCCCTGTGATTCAGATCGAAAAACTTCGAAAGGTCTACCGCGGCCGCGGCCGCGAGGTGACCGCCGTCGACGGCGTCGACCTGACCGTCGCCGAGGGCGAGGTCTTCGGCGTGCTCGGCCGCAGCGGCGCCGGAAAGAGCACCCTGCTGCGCTGCGTCAACCTGCTGGAGCGCCCGGACGAGGGCCGCGTGGTGGTCGGCGGCCGGGACCTGCTCGCGCTGCGCGGCGGGGAGCTGCGCCGGGCGCGCCAGGGCATCGGCATGATCCACCAACATTTCGGCCTGCTCGGCAGCAGGACCGTCGCCGGGAACGTCGCGTTCCCGCTGGAGGTCATGGGCGTCCCGCGCGCCGAGCGGACCGGGCGCGTCGCCGAGCTGCTCGACCTCGTCGGGCTCACCGAGCACGCGAAGGCCCACCCCGCCCAGATCTCCGGCGGGCAGAAGCAGCGCGTCGGCATCGCCCGGGCGCTCGCGGGACGGCCGAAGGTGCTGCTGTCGGACGAGGCGACCTCGGCGCTCGACCCCGAGACGACCGCCTCGATCCTGGAGCTGCTGCGCGACCTCAACCGCCGGCTCGGCCTCACGATCCTGCTCATCACCCACGAGATGGAGGTGGTGAAGCGCATCTGCGACTCGGCCGCGGTCATGCGGGAGGGCCGGTTCACCGAGTCCGGGCCGGTGCCCGCGCTGCTCGCCCGTCCGGGCTCGGAGCTGGCGCGCGGCCTGTTCCCGCTGCCCGCCGCCGAGCCCCGCGAGGGCAGGACGCTGGTCGAGGTCACCTTCACCGGCGGCGCGACCGACGAGCCGTTCGTGTCGGCGCTCGCCCGCAAGTACGCGCTGGACGTCAACATCCTCGGCGGCGCGGTGGAGACGGTCGGCGGCGAGCGCTTCGGCCGGCTACAGCTCGAACTGCCCGGCGAGCCGGAGGCCAACGCCGCGCAGCTGGCGTTCCTGCGCGAGTCCGGCCTCGCCGTGGAGGTCGCGAACCCGGTGCGGGCGGCGAACCCGGTGCAGGCCGCGAACCCGGTGCAGGCCGCGAACCCCGTACAGGAGGACACCCGATGAGCTGGGACGAGGTCATGCCGCTGCTGTGGCCCGCCACCCGCGAGACCCTCTACATGACCGGCGTCGCGACGCTGTTCACCGCCGTCCTCGGGCTGCTGCTCGGGGTGCTGCTGGTGATCACCGAGCGGGGCGGGCTGCTGCCCGCGCCGCCGGTCAACGGCGTGCTCGGCGTCGTGGTCAACATCGGCCGGTCGCTGCCGTTCCTGATCCTGATGGTGGCGATCATCCCGTTCACCCGGGCGGTCGTCGGCACCAGCATCGGCAACGCCGCCGCGATCGTCCCGCTGACGGTCGGCGCCATCCCGTTCTACGCGCGGCTCGTCGAGATCGCGCTGCGCGAGGTCGACCCGGGCGTCCTCGCCGCGGCGGACGCGATGGGCGCCACCCGGCGCGAGATCGTCGGCAAGGTCCTGCTGCGCGAGGCGCGGCCGGGCCTGGTGTCCGGCCTGACCGTCACCGTCATCGCGCTCATCGGCTACACGGCCATGGCCGGGACGGTCGGCGGCGGCGGGCTCGGCAACCTCGCCGTCGTCTACGGCTACGAGCGCTTCGAGACCAAGGTCATGGTCTCCACCGTGGCGCTGCTGGTCGTCATCGTCCTGATCATCCAGGCGGCGGGGGACCTCGTCGCCCGCCGCCTGACCCACAAGTAGCACCGACCCCACAGAGAAAGGCACCCCTCGTGCTTCGCAGACTCACCGCCGCGCTGGCCTCCGCCGTCCTCCTCGCGGGCCTCACCGCCTGCGGCTCCTCGTCGGCGTCCGACGACCCGGACGCCCCGCTGAAGGTCGCGGTCAACCCCGTCCCGCACGGCGACATCCTCAAGTACGTCAAGGACGACCTGGCGGGCAAGGCCGGGCTCAAGCTGGAGATCGTCACCTTCAGCGACTACCAGCAGCCCAACACCGCGCTGAAGGAGAAGCAGGTCACCGCCAACTACTTCCAGCACGTGCCGTTCATGGAGGAGTTCGAGAAGAAGTCCGGGACGAAGCTGGCGTTCGTCGCGCCCGTGCACCTGGAGCCCCTCGGCGTGTACTCGAAGAAGGTGAAGAGCCTGCAGGCCGTCCCGCAGGGCGCGACCGTCGCCGTGCCGAACGACCCGGCGAACGAGGGCCGCTCGCTGAAGCTGCTCGCCGACAACGGCCTGATCACGCTGAAGCCGGACGCGCCGACCAGCGCGACCGAGCGGGACGTCGCGAGCAACCCCAAGGGCCTGAAGTTCAAGCCGCTCAAGGCCGCGCAGCTGCCCCGCTCGCTGGAGGACGTCGACCTGTCGGTCATCAACGGGAACTACGCCATCGAGGCGGGGCTCGCCCCGAACAGGGACGCGCTCGCCGCCGAGAAGGCCGAGGGCAACCCCTACGCCAACGGCATCGTGACGCTGCCGGAGGACAAGGACGACCCGCGCGTGAAGAAGCTCGTCCAGCTGCTGCAGGGCCCCGAGGTGAAGAAGTTCGTCGAGGACAAGTACAAGGGGTCGGTGCTGATCGCCTCCTGACCCGGCTTCGTCCCAGGCCCGGGCCGGTCTCCGAACCCCGGAAAGCGGCGCGGACTGTCCGTCGGTCCTGATAGGACAAGTGCCGACGATCAGGCGAAGGGGACTCATGGCCATTTATCAGCACCTTGAGGAGTACGTCGGCCTGCCGGTGGCCACGTTCAACGAGGACACCGGCACCGAGGAGGAGGACGGCACCGAGGACGACGACGGCCGCGGCGCGGGCACCGATCCCGTCAGCGGGGAGGACTTCCCGCCCGCGGGCGAGGCCGCCTGGTTCGTCGGCACCTCCTTCGACGAGGAGCCGTTCGGCGACGTCTGGGCGCGGTTCATGGAGACCGTCGACACCACCGAGGTGACGGCGCTCATCATCGGCTACTGGGGCGCGTCCTACGAGCTGGAGAACGTCCCCGACCCGGTGCAGATGCTGACCGGGGCGGCCGCGTCGTTCCCGAAGCTGCGGTCGCTGTTCCTCGGGGACATCACCGGCGAGGAGGCGGAGATCTCCTGGATCGAGCACGGTGACATCACGCCCCTGTTCGCCGCGTTCCCCGACCTGGAGCGGCTGGAGGTGCGCGGCGCGCAGGAGCTCGTCCTCGACCCGGTCAAGAGCGACAGGCTGAAGGTGCTGCGCTTCGAGTCGGGCGGGCTGCCGGCGCGGATCGTCCGCGCCGTCGGCGCGAGCGAGCTGCCCAACCTGGAGCACCTCGACCTGTGGCTCGGCGAGGCGAACTACGGCGGCGACGCCACCGTCGCCGACCTCGCGCCGTTCCTGTCCGGCGAGCGGCTGCCGGCGCTGCGCCACCTCGGCCTGGAGGACAGCGAGATCCAGGACGAGGTCGCGGCGGCGGTCGCCGGCGCGCCGGTCGTCGCCCGGCTGGAGTCGCTGAGCCTGGCGATGGGCGTCCTGACCGACCGGGGCGCCGAGGCGCTGCTGGCCGGCCAGCCGCTCACCCACCTGCGCAAGCTGGACCTGCACCACCACTTCCTGTCCGACGCGATGATCGAGCGGGTGCGGGCGGCGCTGCCCGGCGTCGAGGTCGACCTGGACGACCAGGAGAAGCCGGACGGCGACTGGCACTACATCGCGGTGTCCGAATGATCCAGCAACGCCTGTCCACGTTCGCGGGGCTGCCCGTCCACACCTTCGACGGCGAGCCGGACGGCCCGCTGCCGGACCCGGGCGAGGTGGCCTGGGGCGTCTACCACCACGTCCACGACAACGGCGCGTGGGGCGCGGAGGTCCCCGAGAACCTCGACCTCCTCCTGAAGACGGTCGACACCTCCAAGGTCACCCACCTCGTCATCGGCTTCTGGGGGTTCTCCCGCGAGGAGTTCGACCCGGTGCAGTGGCTGGTGGACAACGCCGGGCGCTTCCCCCGCCTGCGCGCGCTGTTCCTCGGCGACATCCTCGACTGGGAATGCCACATCTCCTGGATCCAGAACGGCGACATCTCGCCGCTGTTCGCGGCCTTCCCAGGGCTGGAGCACTTCGAGATCCGGGGCGCGTCCGACCTGCGGTTCGAGCCCCTGCGCCACGAGCGGCTGAAGGCCCTGCGGATCGAGTCCGGCGGGCTGCCGGCCGAAGTCGTGCGGGCGGTCGCGGGCGGCGACCTGCCCGCGCTGGAGCACCTGGACCTGTGGATCGGTTCGGAGCAGCACGGCGGGTCGTCCTCGGCCGAGGACTTCGCGCCCTTCCTCACCGGCGAGCGGTTCCCCTCCCTGAAGCACCTCGGCCTGGAGAACGGCCCGTTCCAGGACGAGCTGGCGGAGGCCCTGGCGAGCGCGCCGGTCGTCGCCCGGCTGGAGTCCCTCAGCCTGGCGATGGGGATGCTGTCCGACCAGGGAGCGGAGGCCCTGCTGTCCGGGCAGCCCCTCACCCACCTGCGCAGCCTCGATCTGCACCACGCCTTCCTGAGCGAGCCGATGGCCGAGCGGCTCCGTGCGGCGCTGCCGGGCGTCGACCTCGATCTCACCGACGCGCTGGGCGAGCCGGCGTGGCGGGACCAGGAATGGCTCTTCAGCGACTCCTACGTCGCGGTGTCGGAATGACGCTCGCCGTGGTCGGCGCGCCCGGCGACCGGCGTCCCGCGCTGTTCGCCGCGGCGTGCCGGTCCGCCGGGCTGCCCGAACCCCGGCTCGTCCCCTGGACGGACGTGCTGCGCGGCCTCCCGCTCTCCTTCGAGGCGGGCGAACTGGTCCGCGTCGACTCGCCCGGTGAGGACGCCGGGGCCGACGCGCTGCTGCGCGGCCCCGGCGCGCCCGAGCGGGTCGGCGGCGGGGCGCGCTGGCACCGGACGTTCACGGCGGCGCTGCGGCGGCTGTCGTCGGCGGCCTCCGCCGCCGGCGCCCGCGTCCTCGGCGACGTCGAGGAGATCGCGGTCATGTTCGACAAGCGGCTGACCCATGCCCGGCTGCTCTCCGCGGGTGTCCCCGTCCCGGTCGCCCTGCCCGAGGTCGACGGGTACGCGGCACTCCGCTCCCGGATGGACGAGGCGGGCGAGCGGCGGGTGTTCGTGAAGCCGGCGCACGGGTCCTCCGCCTCCGGGGTGGTCGCGCTCCAGACCGCGCCGGGCCGCGTGCGGGCCGTGACGTCGGCGTCGCTGACCGGCGGCCGGCTGGTCAACTCGCTGCGCGTCCGCTCGTACGAGACCGAGGACGAGGTCGCGACGCTGATCGACCTGCTCGCGCCGGACGGCCTGCACGTCGAGCGGTGGCTGCCCAAGGCGGCGCTCGGCGGGCGCGTGTTCGACCTGCGCGTCGTCGTCATCGGCGGCGAGCCCACGCACGCGGTCGTCCGCACCAGCCGGACCCCGATGACGAACCTGCACCTGGGCGGCTCCAGGGGAGACCTGGAAGCGGTGCGGCACGCGCTCGGGGAGGACGGCTGGAGACGGGCCCTGGACGTGTGCGCGCGGGCCGCCGCCTGTTTCCCGGGCAGCCCGATGGTCGGCGTCGACCTGCTCGTGGGCTTCGGATTGAGGCGGTTCGCGGTGTGCGAGGTGAACGCCTTCGGCGACCTGCTCCCCGGGCTGACCGGCCTGCCGGGAAGCTCCGCCGAGGGCCTGGACACCTACGGCGCCCAGGTCAGGTCGCTGGTGCAGGCATGCACGACATGAACGACATCATCGGCAGCCACGACGTGCTGCTGGTGACCCTCGACACCCTGCGCTATGACGTGGCCGCCGAACTGGCCGCGGCGGGGGAGACCCCCACGCTCGCCGGGCTGCTTCCAGAAGGCCGCTGGGAGCGCCGCCACACACCCGGCAGTTTCACCTACGCCGCGCACGCGGCGATGCTGGCCGGCTTCCTGCCGACGCCCGCGTCGCCCGGCCCGCATCCGCGCCTGTTCGCCGGAGCCTTCCCGGGCAGCGAGACCACCGCCCCCGGCACGTGGACGTTCGACGCCGCCGACCTGCCGACGGGCCTTGCGTCGGCTGGCTACCACACGGTCTGCGTAGGCGGCGTCGGGTTCTTCAACAAGCTGACACCGCTCGGGTCGGCGTTGCCGTCCCTGTTCGCCGAAAGCCACTGGGAGCGCGGGTTCGGCGTGACCGACCCGGAGTCGCTGCCCAACCAGATCGACCGGATCGCCGAGGTCGTGGCGCGGCTGCCTGCCGAACGGCGCCTGTTCCTGCTGCTCAACGTCGCGTCCCTGCACCAGCCCAACTGGTTCTACCTGGACGGCGCCACAAGCTCGAACGGAGACACCCGTGCGAGTCACGCCGCCGCCCTCCGGCATGTGGACGCGCACATGGGCAGGTTGTTCGCACTGATGCGCCGGCCGTGCTTCGTCATCGTCTGCTCCGACCACGGAACGGCGTACGGCGAGGACGGCCACACGGGCCACCGCATCGGCCATGAAGTCGTCTGGACCGTTCCGTACGGGGAGTTCGTTCTGTCGTGAATCCATACCAGGCGTACGTGTACGCCTACCCGCACAAGACCGCCTACCGTCCGCTGCGACCGGCGCCCGGGCTGCGCGACGTATGGGCGGGGGAGTCGCTCGACGCGCTCTTCCTGTACCTGCACGTCCCCTTCTGCGAGATGCGGTGCGGCTTCTGCAACCTCTTCACCCGCACCGGCGCGCCCGAGGAGCTGACCGGCGCCTACCTCGACGCGCTCGACCGCCAGGCGACCGCCGTCCTGGACGCCCTGGACGGCGCCGCCTTCGCCACCGCGGCCTTCGGCGGAGGGACGCCGACCTACTTCACCGCGTCCGAGCTGGAACGGCTCTGCGGCATCGCCGGACGCTTCCCCGGATTCGGGTCGATCCCGCTGGGCGTGGAGACGTCCCCGGCGACCGCCACCACCGACCGGCTGACCGTCCTCGCCGAACACGGCACCACCCGCGTCTCCATCGGTGTGCAGAGCTTCCTGGACGAGGAGGCGCGCGCGGCCGTCCGGCCGCAGAAGCGCGCCGAAGTGGAGGCCGCGCTGGACCGCATCCGCGCCGTGGGGTTCCCGATCCTCAACATCGACCTCATCTACGGCATCGACGGCCAGACACCCGCGACGTGGCTGCACTCCCTGAACGCCGCTCTCACATGGCGTCCGGAGGAGATCTACCTGTACCCGCTCTACGTCCGCCCGCTGACCGGCCTCGGACGCCGCGCCCAGGACTGGGACGACCAGCGCCTCACCCTCTACAGGCTCGGCCGCGACCACCTTCTCGGCGAAGGCTACGAGCAGGTGTCGATGCGGATGTTCCGGCTGCCGTCATCGGGCGCGGGCGGCACGGAGTACTGCTGCCAGACCGACGGCATGGTCGGCCTCGGCTGCGGTGCACGCTCCTACACCTCCCGCCTCCACTACTCGTTCGAGTACGCGGTCGGAGCCGGGCAGGTCCGTTCGATCATCGACGACTACGTGCGCGAGACCGACTTCACCACCGCCCGCGTCGGATTCACCCTGGACGACGACGAACGCCGCAGGCGGCATCTCGTCCAGTCCCTTCTGCAAGCGGCCGGCGTCGACCTGCGCGCCTACCGTGCGCGCTTCGGGAGCGACCCGATGGACGACTTCCCCGCCGACCTGAAGCCGTTCGCCGAGCGGGGATGGCTGGAGACCTCCGAAGACGTCCTCCGGTTGACCCCCGAAGGGCTCGCCTACTCCGACGCCGTCGGCCCGGCGCTCTTCTCCTCGAGCGTGCAGGCGCTGATGGCGTCCTACGAGGCGCGGTGATGGACCATCTGACGATCCTCTACCGGGGGCCGCTCGCCAGCTGCGACTACGACTGCCCGTACTGCCCGTTCGCCAAGCGTCGCGACACCCCGGAACAGCTCCGCGCCGACCGCGCCGCGCTCGAACGGTTCACGGAGTGGGTGTCGGGCTGCGACCATCGCGTCTCGGTCCTCTTCACGCCGTGGGGCGAAGGGCTCGTCCGCTCCTGGTACCGGCGCGCCCTGACCGGCCTCAGCCGCCTTCCGCATGTGGACCGGGTCGCGATCCAGACGAACCTCAGCCACCGCGTCTCCTGGACGGCCGACGCCGACCTCTCACGGCTGGCGCTGTGGGCGACCTACCACCCCGGCCAGGTCCCCTACGAGCGGTTCCTGGGCAAATGCCATGACTTGGCGGAGCGCGGGGTCCGCTTCAGCGTCGGCATCGTCGGCCAGCCGGAGCACCTCGACGCCGCCCGCCGCCTCCGGGCCGACCTTCCCGCCGGCACCTATCTCTGGGTCAACGCGGCCGAGGGGCGCACCTACGACGACGCCGAGGCCGCCTCCTGGACCGAGATCGACCCGCTGTTCCCCGTGAGCCGCCACCCGCACGCCAGCCGCGGCCTTTCCTGCCGGACGGGCGACACGGTCGTCTCGGTGGACGGCGACGGCACGGTGCGCCGCTGCCACTTCGTCCCGTCCGTCCTGGGCAACCTCTACGACGGCTCGTTCCGTGCCGCCCTGGCGCCCCGCCCGTGCCCCCTCGACACGTGCGACTGCCACATCGGCTACGTGCACCTCGAACCCCTCGGCCTCTACGACACCTTCGCCGGCGGCATCCTCGAACGCATCCCCGCCCTGCTCGACCAGCCCTGACCGCCGTTCAGCGCCCCCGGCCCTGACCCGGAGCTTGGTCTTGCCCGCTCCGCCCGTCCGGACCGGCGGCGTAGCGGCCGGCGAGTTCGGCGCCGATCCGGGCAAGTTCGCGCTGGACGGTGCACGGCTCAACGACGTCGAGCAGCGTGCCCCAGCCGGCGAGGTGGCGGGCGATGTCCAGTGGGGTCGGGGCGGCGAGACGCACCCGGACACGCCCGTCGCCCGCCTCGCCGTCGGTGTGGCAATGCCGCCCGAACTGGTCGCGCAGGACGGGCACGAACCGCTCCTCGACGAGCACGGTCGCCCACGTCCGCGAGCGTCGGCTCTCGATCTCGTCGGTGACCTCCTGCCAGGCGGTGGCGAGGGTGAAGTCGTCGGGGCGTTCGGCGGGAAGGCCGGTCGGCTCGGCCCGGGTGATCCGGTCGACGCGGAAGGTCCGCCGTCCCCGCTCGGTGCCCGCCAGCAGGTACCAGACGTCGTCCTTGTCGATCAGGCCCCACGGGTCGACCAGGCGTTCCGACGGTTCCCCGGTGCGGCCGGCGTAGGTCAGGCGGACCCTGAGGCGGCGGATCACGGCGGTCTGCAGCAGGTCGACCATCGCGGGCCGGGGACGGTCCCGCTCGCCCCACCGGACGGGGTCGACGAACGTCGCGTCCATGGCGGCCTCGGCATCGGTGCGGAAGGTCCGCGGCAGAGCTCCCATGAGCTTGCGCAGCGCGGCCCTGGCCTCGGGCGAGACGGCGGCGGCGGGGCCGACCAGCAGGAACAGGGCCCGCGCCTCGGCCGCCGTCAGACCGCTGAGGTCGGTGCGGGCGCCGCCGACCAGCTGCCAGCCGCCGCCGCGGCCCGGCTGCGGGTAGACCGGGACGCCGGCCGACGCGAGCGCCTCCAGGTCGCGGCGGGCGGTGGCGACCGACACCTGGAGCTCGGCCGCCAGGTCGGCGGCGGTCACACGGCCGCGGACCTGCAACAGCAGCAGGACGGCGACGAGGCGGTCAGCGCGCATGAACCCGGATTTCCGCAGAAAGTGCTCAGAGGATGAGCACTTTACCCGGAAGCATGGAAGGCGTCGCCCACCGAGAGGGGAACCACCGATGATGCATTTCGCGGACGCCGCCGAGTGGGAGGCGTGGCTGGCCGAGCACCACGAGAGCGGGGACGGCGCCTGGCTGAAGATCGCCAAGAAGGGGTCGGACGCCGCCTCCGTCACGATCACGCAGGCGCTGGAGATCGCGCTGTGCTACGGCTGGATCGACAGCCATCGCCGGACCCACGACGAGCGCTTCTACCTGCAGCGGTACTCGCGCCGCCGCAAGGGGGGCTCCTGGTCGCGCAAGAACGTCGAGCGGGTGGAGGCGCTGACCGCCGCCGGGCGGATGCGCCCGCCCGGCCTGGCCGAAGTCGCCGCCGCCCAGGCGGACGGACGGTGGGCGGCCGCCTACACCGCCCAGCACGACGCCACCGTCCCGCCCGACCTCGCGGCAGCGCTCGCGACCTGCCCGCAGGCCGCCGCCCGCTTCGAGGCGCTCGACAAGACGTCCCGCTACCTGATGATCCTGCCGCTGCTCAAGGCCCGGACCCCGGCCGGGCGCGCCACCCGCCTGAACAGGGCGCTCTCCGAGTTGCAGGACCGCTAAGCCCGATCGCCGGAACCGTGGCGGTTTCGACCGGTGTCCGGCCGGAACCGCTTGCCGGATTCAGGTCTGCTTCTCGGGGTGGTAGTCGGCCTCGTCGACGCCGAACGTCCACGCGACGCCCGCGCGCGCCGTGCGGGTGTCCGGCGGGACGCGCAGGTAGTAGGTGCGGTGGGTCCCGTCCGGTTCGGGGGTCGAATTGACCACCTCCACCATGACCACCGGCTCGTCGCCCGGCAGTTCGATCGACCACAGGACGCCCGTCTCGTCCCGGTGCAGGGGACGCGCGCCGGTCTCGGCCAGGTACCGGTCGTAGCCGAAGATCTCCAGCATCACGCGGCGCAGCTCGGCGTTCTGCTCGGAGGAGATGCGGTCGGGCGTCAGGTTCTTCAGCGACGCGACGAAGCCCGCCGGGATCGGCATGCCGCGCCAGGCGTGCAGCGCGAACCCGTCCGGGTAGGCGAGGGCGGGGCCGTCCCCGCGGTGCAGCCGCCCGGGCTCGTCGCGGTACAGCTCGCTCGGCCTCTCCGACAGGATCACCAGCCGCTCGTAGGGCCACCACCAGCCGGCGGACCGGGCCACCTCCGCCAGGCCGGCCAGCCGGCCGTCGAGCCGTCCGAGCGACTCGAACAACGCCAGCCACGGTGCGTCGTGCTGGCCCAGGACGGCGTCGAGCGTGGCCGCGCGCAGCAGCGATTCGGCCTCGCGCTTCTCCTGGGGCGACCGCCTCCTCCGCGCACCGAGGGACCGGCCGGTCGCCTGCTCGCCGCACGCCCCGCGCACGCGCGCGACGAGTGCCTGCACCTGGTCCCACAGGAGCCCGCCGGTGTCGGCCCACGTGCGCGGCCACTGCTCCGGCCCCTGTTCGGAGCACGCCGCCGCACGTTCGGCCTCCCAGGGGCGGGTGCGCACGTCCGTCAGGACGCTCGGCCCGGCCGCGAGGTCACCGAGGTCGGCGCGGGCCTGTTCGAGGAGGTCGTCGAGCCCCGCCGCCTCCAGCGCCTCGCCGTGCCCGGCGATGACGGCCGCCGCGACGGCGCCGCGCGCGGGGGAGGGCACCCACAGGTACCGCTCGGGGGGCTTCAGCCCGGCGGAGGCGTAGGCCGCGGCCACGCCCGCCTCGGCACGGGCCCGGTCGGCGGGGCCGGTGGCGAACCCGGCCGCCTGCCAGTCGCCGACGACGAAGTGGGTCTCGCGTACCGTTCCGGTGAGCATCCCGCCTCCTCAGTCGGCCACGACGCGGACGGAACCGGGCACGTACTCGCGCTGGCGGATCACCCGGTACCAGCCCTTGGGCAGGGTGATCGCCGCGTGCTCCTCGTGCACCAGGCGCCCGCCGGACGGCAGGTGCAGGTGGTCCGGCACGAGCGGGTCGGGGGTGCGCAGCAGCGTGCCGGGCGCGGCCAGCGCGTGCGCGTGCCCGGTGGCCTCGCCGAGGGCGAGCACCATGCGGCCCCGGCCGTCGCGCGGGGACGGCGGCAGCTCGCGGACGGACTGCGGAACCGTCTCCTCGGGCACGGGCAGGATCAGGACGTCTCCCTGTCGGTACATGCGGCGAACGTAACGCCCGCCACCGACAGAACCCGCCCCCCGACGAGGGCGGCGGGGGTCAGAAGCCGCGGGTCCGGCGGGCGGCGGGGCGGGCCCAGCGGCCGGACGCGCTCAGCCCGACGTGCTGGAACGCGCGGACGAGTTCGCCGCCGAGGTTCACGCCGGCGCCGAGGGCGAGCGCCACGGACACCGCTCCGATGAGGCTCAGCACGCCCGCCTGCGGCGAACCGGTGTTGAGCTCGACCATGCCCCGGTAGAGCGCGGTCCCCGGCAGCAGCGGGCCGATGGCGGGGACGACGAACGGCATGACGGGCTCCCCGTGCCTGCGGGCGAGCCAGCTCGCCATCACGCCGACGATGGTGGCGGCCACGGCGGCGGCCAGGACCGGTGGAACGTGCCATCCGCGGGCCAGCACGAAGAGCACCCAGATCAGCGCGCCGCCGAGGGCGACGGTGGTCAGCACGTCCCGCGGGGCGGCCAGGGACACCGCGAACGACAGCGAGATGGCGGCGGCGGCGATGACGGCGACGGGCTCCAGGCTCGCCGACGGGGTGGGCAGGTGCCGGACGTCGATCGGCACGCCCATGCTGACCGCGGCGTACACCACGGCGCCCAGCCCGGCGACGATCGCCGCGATCATGAAGAAGACCTCCAGCATCCGCGCGCCGGCGCTCACCAGGTCGCCGGTGATGCCGTCCTGGATGCTCG
Organism: Actinomadura sp. NPDC048021; assembly: GCF_040653135.1. Classification (NCBI taxonomy): domain Bacteria; kingdom Bacillati; phylum Actinomycetota; class Actinomycetes; order Streptosporangiales; family Thermomonosporaceae; genus Actinomadura; species Actinomadura sp. NPDC048021. The sequence goes on along the minus strand of NZ_JBEZJQ010000029.1, from coordinate 3,379 downwards.
CCACCAGCGGGCGCCCCGGAAGCAGCGCCAGGATCGAGCCGGTGACGATCGTGGCGGCCTGGCCGGGGTTGCCCAGCGCCACCACCCCCGCGGCCGCCGCCGCGCCGATCGCCGCGGCCACCGCGAACTGGAAGAACTCCGCGATGCCGCGGCGCGCCAGCGCGGCGGCCGTGCGGTCGCCCAGCATCGTGGCGACGAACGCGGTGGTCGCCACCAGCGGTCCGCCGCCGGACAGCACGCTGCCCGAGGCGGCGATGAGGCCGAGGGACACCACCAGCAGCCAGGTCGGGTACGGAGGGCCGCCCCTCTTGATCTCCGCGAGCCGCTTGTGGGCCTCCTCCAGTTCGAGCATGCCGATGGAGGCGTCCTGGACGAGCTGGTGCAGCGCCGTGAGCCGCCAGTAGGCCGGGGTCCGCCGCCGGATGGAACGCGCGCTGGTCATCGGCGCCGCGCCCCCTCCCGGATGCGCCGAGACGAGGATGCTCGTCAGGGTGACCTGCACCTCGCACCGGGGGAGTTCGAAGGCCACGCCCAGGCCGAGCATGGCCTCGTTCACGCGCTCGGTGGTCTCGCCGCTGGCCAGGAGGAGCTCGCCCACCCGCAGGACGAGGTCGATGGCCCGCGGGTCGACGACCTCGCCGGGCTCGTCTTCGGGCGGTTCCGGGGGCGACCCGTCCATGAGGACCTGCCATGTCCGCCGCAAGCGATCAGCCGCGCCCATACCCCCGCCGGTGTCCCTTCCCGCCCATGAACCGATCTTGACTGGCAGGCTACCCACCAGCCCGGTGTCCCCAATCCGTGGCCTGCGTCCCACCCCTTCCGCAGAGGTCGACCGCCCGCGCGGGCGGCGGCCGGGACGCCGGGTGCCGCCGCGTCCACCTGCTGAACCAGAAGAGTGACCGGCTGGTTCGCCGTCCGGCGCCCGTCCGTGGACGTGGGCCGGCGCTCCAGGGTGTTGGTTCCCCGATCGGTGAGCACGACCCGCACGGTTCCGCACTCGTCGGCGTCACCGCGCGGGCGCCGGGCGCCGACCCCCCAAGAGGGCCTCCGCTGTTTTCCACAGAACTCGATTCTGGTGTGGTGTGCTCCGAAGCACTGGTAGCAAGGACGCATGAGTTCTTCGGACGGTCTGCGCGACGAGGCCGAGCGGTGCCTGCGCGCCCTCGCCGGTGACCACGCGCGCCTGCGCGACGACCAGTGGACGGCGATCAGCGCGCTCGTCGTCGAGCGGCGGCGCGCCCTCGTCGTCCAGCGGACGGGCTGGGGCAAGTCCGCCGTCTACTTCGTGGCGACCCGGCTGCTGCGCGAGCGCGGCGCCGGCCCGACCGTGATCGTCTCGCCGCTGCTGGCGCTGATGCGCAACCAGATCGACGCCGCCGAGCGGGCGGGCATCCGCGCCCGCACGATCAACTCCTCCAACACCGGCGACTGGGACCAGGTCTTCGCCGAGGTGGAGGAGGGCGCGGTCGACGTCCTGCTGGTGAGCCCCGAGCGGCTCAACAACCCCGATTTCCGCGACCTCGTCCTCCCCAAGCTCGCCGCGGGCGCCGGGCTGGTCGTGGTCGACGAGGCGCACTGCATCTCCGACTGGGGCCACGACTTCCGCCCCGACTACCGGCGGCTGCGCACCCTGCTGGCCGAGCTGCCGCCCGGCATCCCGGTCCTCGCCACCACCGCGACGGCCAACGCCCGCGTCACCAAGGACGTCGCCGAGCAGCTCGCGGGCGACGACGCGCTGGTCCTGCGCGGCCCCCTCGAACGCGACTCGCTGCACCTCGCCGTGGTGAGCCTCCCCACCGCCGAGCAGCGCATCGCCTGGCTGGGCGAGCACCTCGGCGACCTCCCGGGCAGCGGCATCATCTACACCCTCACGGTCGCCGCGGCCCACGAGATCACCGCGTGGCTCCGCGACCGCGGCTACGAGGTGGCCGCCTACTCGGGCCAGACCGAGCAGGCCGAGCGCCTCCAGGCCGAGCGCGACCTCCACGACAACAAGCTCAAGGCCCTCGTCGCCACCAGCGCCCTCGGCATGGGCTTCGACAAGCCCGACCTCGGCTTCATCGTCCACGTGGGCGCCCCGCAGTCCCCGGTGGCCTACTACCAGCAGATCGGACGCGCCGGCCGCGGCGTCGACCGCGCCGAGGTGATCCTGCTGCCCGGCCGGGAGGACCGCGACATCTGGGCCTACTTCGCGAGCCTCGCCTTCCCGCCGGAGCACATCGTCCGCAGCACGCTGGACGTCCTGGACTCCGCCGGCCGCCCGCTCTCCACCACGGCCCTGGAACCGCTGGTCGACCTCAACCGGGCCCGCCTGGAGATGATGCTCAAGGTGCTCGACGTGGACGGCGCCGCCCGCCGCGTCAAGGGCGGCTGGACGTCCACCGGCGAGCCCTGGTCCTACGACCGCGAGCGCTACGAGCGCGTCACCGCCGAACGCCGCCGCGAGCAGCAGGCGATGCTCGACTACATCGCGGCCACCGGCTGCCGCGAGGAGTTCCTGCGCCGCCAGCTGGACGACCCCGACGCGGGCCCCTGCGGCCGCTGCGACAACTGCACCGGCCGCCACCGGCCCACCGACGTCACCCGGGAGAGCGCGGACCGGGCCCGCGACCGCCTGCACCGTCCCGGCGTCGACATCGCCCCCCGCCGCATGTGGCCGACCGGCGTCAAGGACGACCTGGGCGTCTCCGGCCGCATCAAGCCCGAGCTCCAGGCCGAGACGGGGCGGGCGCTCGGCCGCCTCACCGACATCGGCTGGGGCAACCGCCTGCGCGACCTGTTCGCCGCCGGCGACACCGAGGTCCCCGCCGACCTGGTGGACGCCGTCGTCCAGGTCCTCGCCGCCTGGGACTGGGCGGCCCGCCCCACCGGCGTCGTCACCATCGGCTCCCGCTCCCGCCCCCGCCTGGTCACGACGTTCGGGCAGCGCATCGCCCAGATCGGCCGCCTGCCCTACCTGGGCGAACTGGTCCCCGTCGGCGAGCCCGTGCCGCGCCGGCACAACAGCGCCCAGCGGCTCCGCTCCGTCTGGCACAGCCTGACCATCCCCACCGACCTGGCGGAGGCCCTGGCCGACAACCCCGGCCACATCCTCCTGGTGGACGACCGCATGGAAACCGGCTGGACGATGACCGTGGCGACCCGCCTGCTGAAGGAGTCCGGCGCCCGCTCGACCCTCCCCCTGACCCTGGCCACCCCCACCTGACCCGCACCCGAACCCCCACGCCCGCCCGGTCGCGTAGGCGGGTCTTGCGGTGGCTGCATCGGGGCCCTCGGGGCCCCGATGCCGGCCCGGCGGGGGTGTGCCGCCCGCGCGCCCCCGTGGGCGCGGGCGGGACGTTCTCGGGCCGGCCCGTGCGCGCGGCCCCGCGCACGGGCC
>NZ_JBEZJQ010000028.1:95790-126092 GCF_040653135.1 Actinomadura sp. NPDC048021 | reverse complement strand
CCCGTGCGGAGACGTCTCCGCACGGGGCCGCCGCGCCGGCGCCGCTCGTCCGCGCTACATCGGTTCGGCCTCGGTGAGGCCGCACGACCGGTCCATGCGCAGCCAGCGGGTGATGCCGAGGGTGCGCAGGAACGGCACGTCGTGGCTGACCACGATCAGCGCCCCCTCGTAGGCGGCGAGCGCCTGCCCGAGCTGCGCGGCGCTGGCCATGTCGAGGTTGTTCGTCGGCTCGTCCAGCAGGAGCAGCTGCGGGGCCGGCTCGGCGAGCAGCAGCGACGCCAGCACGGCGCGGAACCGCTCGCCGCCCGACAGGGTCCCGGCCGGCTGGTCGGCCCGCGCTCCGCGGAACAGGAACCGCGCCAGGCCCGCCCGGATCCGCGCGGGCGGAGCCGACGGCGCCTGCGCCCGGACGTTCTCGGCGACGCTGAGGTCATCGTCGAGGACGTCCAGCCGCTGCGGCAGGTACCGGACGCCGTCCACACCGATCTTCACGGCCGTGCCCTCGGGGACCCGGTCGCCCACGAGCGCCCGCAGGAACGTGGTCTTACCCGAGCCGTTGGGCCCGACCAGGGCGATCCGTTCCGGTCCCCGGACGATCAGCTCGCCCAGCGTGCCGGGTTCCGGGTCGGGGGCGGCGAGCCCCGTCACGGTCAGCACCGTCCGCCCCGCCGGGACGCGGGTGGCGGGCAGTTCGACGCGGATCTCGGCGTCCTCGCGGACGGCCCCCTCGGCCTCGGTGAGCCGCGTGCGGGCGTCGGCGAGCCTCTCCTCGTGCATGATGCGGTGCTTGCCGGCCGAGACCTGGGCCTGCCGCTTGCGCTCGCCCATAATGATCTTCGGCTCGCGCTTGTTCTCCTGCATCTTGTTGCCGTAGCGCTTGCGGCGGGCCAGCTTGACCTGGGCCTCCTCCAGCTCCCGCTTCTGCCTCCGCAGGTCGGTCTCGGCGGCCCTGACGGTCCGCTCCGCGGCCTCCCGCTCCACCGCGAGCAGGTCCTCGTACGCCGACAGGTTGCCGCCGAAGGACCGGACGGCGCCCTCGCGCAGGTCGGCGATCTCGTCGACCCGGTCGAGCAGCTCACGGTCGTGGCTGACGACGACGAGCACGCCCGTCCAGGACGCCACCGCCTCGTACAGGCGGTGCCGCGCGTCCAAGTCCAGGTTGTTGGTCGGCTCGTCGAGCAGCAGGACGTCCGGCCGGGCCAGGAAACGCGCGGCCAGCCCGACCATCACGGCCTCGCCGCCCGACAGCGTCGGGACCGTGCGGTCCAGCCCGAGGTGCCCGAGGCCGAGCCGGTCGAGCTCGGCGGCGGCGCGCTCCTCGACGTCCCAGTCGTCCCCGACGGCGGCGAAGTTCTCCTCGGTGGCCTCGCCGCGCTCGATGGCGTGCAGGGCCGCGCGGGTCGCGGTGATGCCGAGCAGGTCCGACACCGTGGCGGCGTCGTCGAGGACGAGGTTCTGCGGCAGGTAGCCGACCTCCCCGTCGACGCTGACGGTGCCCGAGCCCGCGCGCAGCTCGCCGGCGATGATCTTCAGCAGGGTCGACTTCCCGGACCCGTTGACGCCGATCAGTCCGGTCCTGCCGGCGCCGAACGCGACGTCCAGCCCGTCCAGCACGACCGTGCCGTCCTCCCACGCGAACGACAGATCCGAGCACACGATGGCAAATGACATTGGGCCGCCTCCATGGTGGTGAGAAAGATGCGTGACGCATGGAGACACCGCGGAGCGCGCGACGCGCCGGCGGGCATGAGAAAGCCCGGCGGGTAAGAGTCCGCACTGAGGTCACGTGCGCGGGCCGGAGAACGGCCACTGCGCGGTGTCGGACCTCAGATCCTCAATGGACTCCCCTACCGGGCGGCGATGTGACGCGGTCGAGAATACCCGACGACCTATCGCAACACAAGTAGCGTTAGGAATCGGCCCGTCCACCGTGGCCGGGACGCGCGCGTGCCCCGGACCCCTCGCGGGGATCCGGGGCACGCCCGCATACCGTCAGGCGCCGCGCAGGACGGCTCCGGTCCGCTCGGACGCGGCGGCCACGGCGGAGTCGCGGGCCTGCGACGCCTCCTCGGCCGTGAGCGTCCGGTCCGGGGCGCGGAACCGCAGCGAGTACGCCAGCGACTTGCGTCCCTCGCCCACCTGCTCGCCCGTGTAGACGTCGAACAGCCGGATCGCCTCCAGGAGCCCGCCCGCGCCTTCGCGCAGGGCCGCCTCGACCTCCGCGGCCGGGACGCCGGAGTCCACGACCAGCGCGACGTCCTGCATCGCGACCGGGTACGACGACACGTGCGGCGCGCGGACGCTCACCGGCTCGCCCAGGCGGCGCAGCTCCAGCTCCATCGCGCACGACCGCGCGGGCAGCCCGTACGCCTTCGTGACGCGCGGGTGCAGCTCGCCGGCGTGCCCGACCAGGGTGTCGCCCACGTACAGCGCGGCGCAGCGGCCCGGATGCCAGGGCGCGTGCTGGTCGGCCTTCACCGTCAGCTCGACGCCGACCTCGCGGGCCACCGTGCGGGCGGCCTCGACCGCGTCGGCCCACAGCGCCGGACGGCCCTCGCCCCACCAGCCCGACGGCTCGCGGTCGCCCGCCAGCACGGCCGCGACCCGGTACGGCTGGTCCGGCAGCGCGGCCTCCAGCGCGGCGACCTCCTCGGCCGTCGGGCCGCGGTCCACGGCGAGCCGCGGCGCCCGCTCCGGTGCGTCCGGGCGCGGCCGGAACACCATGCCGACCTCGAACAGCGCGACGTCGCCGAAGCCGCGTCCCACGTTGAGCGCGAGCGCCTTGAGCAGGCCCGGCAGCAGCGTGGTGCGCAGCAGCGGCTCCTCCTCCGACATCGGGTTCGCGAGCCGCAGCGTCCGCCGCCGCGCGTCGTCCTCGGGGAGCTGGAGGCCGTCCAGGTCCTTGTCGGCGACGAACGGGAAGGCGAGCGCCTCCACGTACCCGGCGCCGGCGAGCGCGCGGCCGACCCGGCGGCGCAGCCGCTGCTCGGCGGTCAGGCCCTTGCCCGCCGCCGGACGCGGCGCCCGTGCCGGGATGTTCTCGTACCCCTCCAGGCGGAGGACCTCCTCGGCGAGGTCGTTGGGCGCGGTGAGGTCGGGGCGCCAGGACGGCGGCGTCACCGTCAGCACGTCGTCGCCGGTCACCGTGCAGCCGACCTGCTCCAGGCGCCGGACGACCGTGTCCCTGCCGTAGACCACGCCCGCGACCCGGTCGGGATGCCCCGCGGGCATCGTCACCACGGCCCGCTCGACCGGCGCCTCGGCGTGCGTGACGCCGGGCACGATCTTCGCGCCGCCCAGCTCGGCGAGCATCCGCACCGCCCGGTACGAGGCGTACAGCGGCAGCTCGCGGTCGACGCCGCGCTCGAACCGGTGGGACGCCTCGCTGTGCAGCCGGTGCCGGCGGCTCATCCGCGCGGTCCCCATGGCGTCGAAGTGCGCGGCCTCGACGACCATGTCGCTCGACCGCTCGTCGATCTCGGTGGCGAGCCCGCCCATCGTGCCGGCCATCGAGATCGGTCCCGACGCGTCGGTGATGAGGATGTCGTCGGGGTCGAGGGTCCGCTTGACGTGGTCCAGCGTCTCCAGCCGCTCGCCGGGCTCGGCGCGCCGCACGACGATCGGGCCGGTCAGCTTGTTCCGGTCGAACGCGTGCAGCGGCTGCCCGAGCTCCAGCATCAGGTAGTTGGTGATGTCGACCGCCAGCGACACCGGCCGCATCCCCGCGCGGTGCAGGCGCACCTGCATCCACATCGGGGTCCGCGCGTCCGGGTCGAAGCCGCTCACCTCGCGCAGGACGAACCGGTCGCACACCGCCGGGTCGCCGATGCTCGCCGGGTAGCTCGGGCCCTCGTCCCCTTCCGGCAGCGCCACGTCCGCCGGGTCCCTGAACGGGACGCCGTAGGCGATGGCGGCCTCGCGGGCGATGCCGCGGATGGACAGGGCGTAGCCGCGGTCGGGCGTCACGGCGATGTCGAGGACGTCGTCGCGCAGCCCGAGCATCTCGATCGCGTCCGCGCCGACGGGGGCGTCCGGCGGCAGGACGAGGATGCCGCCGTGGTCGTCGCCGATCCCGAGCTCGGTCACCGAGCAGATCATGCCCGCCGACATCCGGCCGTAGGTCTTGCGGGCGCCGATCTCGAACCCGCCGGGCAGCACGCCGCCCGGAAGGACGACCACGACGCGGTCGCCGACCGCGAAGTTGCTGGCGCCGCAGACGATGCTCTGCGGCTCCCCCGTGCCGTTGGCGTCGCCGACGTTCACCTGGCAGTGGCGGATCGGCTTCTTGAAGCCGGTCAGCTCCTCGATCTCCAGGACCTCGCCGACCACCAGGGGGCCGGCGATGTCGGCGCCGGCCGACTCGACCGTCTCGACCTCCAGGCCCGCGGCGATCAGCTCGGCGGCCAGCGCGCGGCCCGTGACGTCGGCCGGGAGCTCGACGTACTCGCGCAGCCAGGAAAGCGGGGCCCGCATCAGATCTCCGTCCCGAACGGGAGGGTGAACCGGACGTCGCCCTCCACCATGTCGTACATGTCTTCCACACCGTGCCGGAACATCAGCGTCCGCTCGACGCCCAGCCCGAACGCCCAGCCGCTGTAGCGGTCGGGGTCGACCCCGCAGGCCACCAGCACCCGCGGGTTGACCATGCCGCAGCCGCCGAGCTCGATCCAGCCCTCCGAACCGCAGGTGCGGCACGGGTCGCCGCCCGGCTCCGCGGACGCGCCCCGGCACACGAAGCACTGCATGTCCACCTCGGCGGACGGCTCGGTGAACGGGAAGTACGACGGCCTGAACCGCGTCCTCAGCCCCTCGCCGAACATGCCGGAGACGAACGCGTCGATGCCGCCCCGCAGGTCGGCCATCGTCAGCCCCTCGTCGACCGCCAGGCCCTCCAGCTGGTGGAACACCGGGCTGTGCGTGGCGTCCAGCTCGTCGGTGCGGAACGTGCGGCCGGGCGCCACCACGTACACCGGCAGCGGCCGCGACAGCAGCGACCGGATCTGCATCGGCGAGGTGTGGGTGCGCATCACCAGCCCGGAGTCCTCCGACTCGACGAAGAAGGTGTCCTGCATGGTGCGGGCAGGGTGGTCGGGCAGGAAGTTCAGGGCGTCGAAGTTGAACCACTCCGCCTCGACCTCGGGCCCCTCGGAGACCTCGAAGCCCATCGAGACGAAGACGTCGGCCATCCGCTCCTGCAACGTGGTCAGCGGGTGGCGGGCTCCGCGCGGCGCGCGGTCCCACGGGAGGGTGACGTCGACGGTCTCCTCGACGAGGACGCGGCGGTCGCGCTCGTCCTCCAGCTCCGCCTGGCGCTCCTTGAGCGCTTTCGCCACCGCGCCCCGGGCCGCGCCGATGCGCTTTCCGGCCTCGGCGCGGGCCGCGGGCGGCAGCGCGCCGATCTCGCGGTTGGCCAGGGCCAGCGGCGAACGGTCGCCGGCGTGCGCCAGCCGGACCTGCTTCAGGGCGTCGAGGTCGGCGGCCGCGGCGATCGCAGCGAGCGCCTCGGCGCGGGCCCGCTCCAGCTCCTCGGGCTGCAGCGCGGACACCTCGACGGGGTCATAGGAATTGTTGGGTGCAGACATGTGGTGTGATCGACTCCGGTCGGCGTGGGACGCCCGCAGTCTAGTGCGCGGGCGGAGAACATCCGGAAAGCGTGCGCGTGACGCGCTGGCCCGACCAGGGGCCCGTTGCCGTGCCGCCGCGTGGACCGCGGTTCAGCCGGCGTAGTCGGGGGCCCCTGCGGGCACGGTAAATCGGAACTCGGCGCCGCCGCCGGGCGCCCGCCGCACAGTGATCACACCGCCGTGCGCCTCGACCAGCCCCTTGACGATGTAGAGCCCGAGCCCGGTACCGCCGCGGCGGCTGCCGCCGGGGCCGCGCCAGAACTGCCGGAAGACGCGCTGGACGGCCTCGGGCGGAATGCCCTCGCCCTCGTCGCGCACCGACACGGCCGCCCCCTCCTTATGCGCGTCCGGCTCCACCACAATGGTGACAGTACCCGCTCCGTGGCGCACCGCGTTTTCGACGAGGTTGCCGAGGATCTGATCCACCTTGTCGGGATCGAGCCACATCTCGGGCAGCTCGCCGCGCGTCTCGAAGCGGAAGCGGTCCTCCGGCTCCCCGGCCGCGACGCGGCCCGCGATGACCTTGCGGACCTCCTCGGGCAGGTCGACGACCTGGCGGCGCATCTCCAACCGGCCCGACTCGATGCGGGACACGTCCAGCAGCTCGGTGATCAGCCGGGTGACCCGGTCGGCGTCGGCGTTGACGGTCTCCAGCATCACCCGCTTCTGGTCGTCGTTGAAGCGGTGCCACTTGGCCAGCAGCGTCGCGGTGAACCCCTTGACGCTGGTGAGCGGTGAGCGCAGCTCGTGGGCGACGGTGGAGACGAGGTCGGCGCGGTCGCGCTCCTGCCGGGCGCGGTGCAGGGCGTCGCGCAGGCACACGGTGAACCGTTCCACGCGGCGTTCGGCGTCGCGCCGGTACGCCGCGGTCACCAGCACCTCGGTACCGCCGGGAAGGAACAGCACCCGCTCGGGATGGCGGGTCCGCGTGGACAGGCCGTCGTAGGGGGCCAGGCACTTCCACCAGTCACGGCCCTCGGCGTCGTGCAGCGGCAGGACGTCGCGGAAGTCGCGGCCCACGGCCGACCCCACGGGGATCCCCGTGATCCGCGCGGCGGCGGCGTTGAACACGATCACGCGGGCGTCCCGGCCGGCGACCATCAGCCCGTCGGGCAGGTCGTCCGGGCGGCCCTCCTCGGGGCCCGGCCCGGACCCCGCCTCGGGTCCGCGCGCGGCCACGAGAGGGGACTCCTCTCCGCCCACAGCGGCCTCCAGAACACCGATGGGGAACGCGGCCTGTCGAAAAGAGACTCTAGCCGGAGTCGGGCCCCTAACGGGACCCGGAAACCGCCTCGCGGCAAGGCATGTGTAGCCTCCGTGCAGGGTGTCGCCGTCTTCCGCGGAGGGCCGGAACAGCGGTTCGCGCCCTTATCCGGACCTCGTGGGCGAGTCCTGGGCGGACAGCGCGGCCTCGACATCGCGGTGGATCGCGAACAGCCGGTGCAGGCCAGTGATCATCAGTAGCCGCAGCTGGGCGGGCCGCACCCCGGCGAGCGCGATCTCGCCGCCGTCGGCGGAGATCTGGTTGTGCGCGGCGACCAGCGCCCCGAGCCCGGCCGCGTCGCAGAACGGAACGGCGGTGAAGTCGGCCACCAGACGGCGCGGCCCCGCGCCGGGCAGCCGCCCGTGCATCTCGACGAGCCGGTCGCGCAGCGGCCCGGCGGTGCGCAGGTCGATCTCCCCGGCCACCGCGACGACGGCCGTGCGGGCCCCGACCCTGGTGGTCTCGATGCGCAGCCCGTCGCCGGCGTGCGCGCAGGAGACGTCGGGGGCGGCCCCCGAAAAGGCGTCCGGGACGGCGGAGGCCCGGACCGCACCGGCCCGGCACCGCACCTCCGGGGGGCGTCGGCCCGCCCTTCCGGCCCGCCTGCTCTCCTCGGTCATCACGCTCGCCCCCACTCTGTGCGGCCTCGTCGCCGCCCTGGTCAACCCACTGATCAACACGTTAGGCGCGGTACCGCGACGGCGTGATCCCCCGCCGGTCGCGGTTCCCGCTCCTACCCGCGGACGAGCCCCGCGCGGCGGCAGGCCCCCCTGCCCCGCGTCCACGTGGGGACCATCTTCCCAGCTCACCCGTCACGGGGCGGCGCCAATGGCGACCGCATGCGGCCATTCGATCACGGAATGCAGTGAAAACACCGGGACCGCGCCGCGCCTCACGTACCGCTCGGGCGCTCTCCCTGGGAGCCGCGCTGCGCCCGGGCCGACGCATAGAGGCATACGGCGGCGGCCGTCGCCAGGTTCAGGCTCTCGGCCCGCCCGTAGATGGGCACGCGGACGACCTCGTCCACATGCCGCAGGATCTCCTCGGGCAGCCCCCACGCCTCGTTCCCGAACACCCAGGCGGTGGGGCGCGCGAGCACGCCCTCGTCGATCGCCTCGTCGAGGGTGCGGTCGCCCGCGCCGTCGGCGGCGAGGACGGTCAGCCCCGCGCCCTTCAGCTCCGGGATCAGCGCGTCGAACCGGGGGCCGACGACGACCGGCAGGTGGAACAGGCTGCCCGCGGAGGCGCGGACGCACTTGCCGTTGTAAGGGTCGACGGACGCGTCGGTGAACACGACCGTCTCCGAGCCCGCCGCGTCGGCGGTGCGCAGGACGGTTCCCGCGTTGCCTGGGTCGCGGACGTGCGCCAGCACGGTCACCAGCCGTGGACCGTTCTCCAGCGCCCGGTCCAGCGGGACGTCGACGAACTCGCAGACCGCCAGCAGCCCCTGCGGGGTGACGGTCTGGGCCAGTTCGGCCATGATCTCGCCGCTGACGCGCAGCACCGGCGCGCCGGCGCGCTCGGCGGCGAGCACCAGCTCCGGGTGGCGAGCCTCCGCCTCGGCCGTGGTGAACAGCTCGGCGAGGCCGCCGGGGATCTGCAGCGCCTCCCGCACCGCCTGCGGCCCCTCGGCGAGGAACCGGTTCTCGCGGCGCCGGAAGGCGCGCTTGGCGAGCCGACGAGCGGCCTTCACCCGTGGTGATCGGAGAGAGGTCAGCTCGCGGCCCGCCATGTCGCTGTGATCGCCCGTGTGCCGGTCACCCGGCTCAGGCCGCCTCCGAACCCTCGGCCGGCAGCGCGTCCTTGGCGATCTTCACCAGGGCGGCGAAAGCCGGGGCGTCGTTGACGGCGAGCTCGGCGAGCATGCGCCGGTCGACCTCGACCTCGGCGGCCTTGAGGCCCTGGATGAACCGGTTGTAGGTGATGCCGTTGGCGCGGGCCGCGGCGTTGATCCGCTGGATCCACAGCCGGCGGAACTGGCCCTTGCGGTCCTTGCGGTCCCGGAAGGCGTAGGTCATCGAGTGGAGCTGCTGCTCCTTGGCCTTGCGGTACAGGCGCGAACGCTGCCCGCGGTAGCCGCTCGACCGCTCCAGGACGACCCGACGCTTCTTGGCGGCGTTGACCGCCCGCTTCACGCGTGCCACGTGCTGACTCCTTCGTGGGGGCCGGGGCCGTGCTGGCCTCGGCCGGTCGGCGATGTTCCTGGTCGAGTGCTACTTGCGCAGCAGCTTCTTGATGTTCTTGGCGTCGGCGTCGGCCACCACGGCGGGGCCGGACAGCCGGCGCGTCCGCTTGGTCGGCTTGTGCTCGAGCAGGTGGTTCTTGTTGGCGCGGCGGCGCATCACCTTGCCGGAGCCGGTCAGCTTGAAGCGCTTCTTGGCACCGCTGTGGGTCTTGGTCTTCGGCATGGTCGCCGTCGTCTCCCTCTTTCCGGCCTCCGTGCCCACCGGCACGGAGGCGCGCCTGATCGGCGCACCGCACGGCGATCCGTGGACGCGCCAGGTCAGGCTTCAATGTACGTACGCCGCGAACTTCGCTCAGCCGCGAGATCGCGATGGGGACCGCCGCGAGGCCGGTCCCGGAACGGCCGTCAGACGGTCGTCTCCGACTCCTGCCCGCGGGCCGTCTTCTTCTTGTGCGGACCGAGCACCATGATCATGTTTCGGCCGTCCTGCTTGGGCCGCGACTCGACGAAGCCGAGCTCCTCGACATCGTCGGCGAGCCGCTGCAGCAGCCGGAAACCGAGCTCGGGACGGGACTGCTCACGACCACGGAACATGATCGTGACCTTCACCTTGTCCCCGGCCTTCAGGAACCGCACCACGTGACCCTTCTTGGTCTCGTAGTCGTGCGGGTCGATCTTCGGGCGGAGCTTGATCTCCTTGATGACCGTGTGCGCCTGGTTCTTCCGCGCCTCACGCGCCTTCATCGCGGACTCGTACTTGAACTTGCCGTAGTCCATGAGCTTCGCGACGGGCGGACGCGCGGTGGGCGCCACCTCGACGAGGTCGAGGTCCGACTCACGCGCGAGTTCAAGGGCCTTGGCGATGGGCACGATGCCCACCTGTTCGCCGTTCGGGCCGACGAGCCGGACCTCGGGCACGCGAATGCGGTCGTTGATACGCGGTTCGGCGCTGATGGGACCTCCTAGGGGCCGTTCTCAGGTTCATTGGACCGGTCGTACCCCGAGGCTTCCACGAGAAAAGCCCCGCACGACTCACGCACGGGGCCACCTTCGGTCTCCCGGGACGGACATGCCGCCCGGGAACGACGACGGGACGGGCTGAACGCCCGTTCGCCGGACCGAGACCCACCGGCCTTTCAGCCGGTCAGGTGGGAGGTGGCCTCCGCTTGAGCGCCCGGCACGCGCCACCGTATGGTCGCGCGCACAAGGCCGGTCGACCACCAAGAATACCACCCGGTGGGACCGGGTGCGTCATGCCGGACGATCATTCGCCGCATACCGGACGAGAGCCCGGATGAGGGTACGCCGTCCAATACAACAGGTCGCGACGCGGTGTGATTCCCGGTGCCCTCGTGCCCCCGGAGGAGTGAGATTGTTCTGGCCGGGCGGGCGTCTCGGCGGGCGGGCCGCCGATTGTTACGGTGGAGCCGAGACGGCCCGGTGGGGCCGGCACCAGGGAGGACTCCCGCGATGCCCTCGGTCGACGCCGGCGCAGCCGGCCCGCTCACCGCCGCGCCGCCGGCCCGGCTCCAGTTCGCACAGAAGGCCTTCATCGTCTCGGGCGGGCGGCTGCTGCTCGTCCGCAAGGCCGCCTCCGACCCGTTCCACCCCGGCTGCTGGGAGGTGCCCGGCGGGCGGCTGGAGGAGGAGGCCGACCTCGATCTCGACGACCACATCCGCCGCGAGGTCTGGGAGGAGGTCGGGCTGAAGATCGACCCGGGACCGCCGTTCCATCTGTGGCAGTGGTTCATGCCCGACCGCGAGAATCCCGGCGGGCAGATCCGGGTGGTCGCGGCGGCGCGCCGCTGCCGGCCCGTGACCCTGGACGCGACCCTGGAGAACCAGGACGTCAGCGACCACCTGGACCGGTGCGCCTGGGTGCCGCTCCGCGAGCTCGGCGGGTACGACCTCATTCCCAGCCTGCGCCCGGTGATGCGGGCCTTCCTGGTCCCCGTCGGCTGACCGGGTGATGGCGCCGTTCCGATCGCCCCTCGAATGGCCGGGCCTCGACGGCGCCGCCGAGCGCCGCTTCTCGCTCTTCGTCATCGGGGACGCGGGGGTCGAGGTGCGCGCGAGCCTGCCGGGCGTCCGCTTCGCCGAACTCGACGCCGACCGGCTCTGCTACGCGCCCGCCCGGGTGCTGACCGCGGGGACGGCGGTCAACCTCGCCCGCTGCGCGGTGGGCTACTTCCGCCGGGTCGGCGTGCTGGCCAAGGTCGGCGACGACGACTACACGGAGGCGATCCGCCGCGAACTGCACCGGATCGGCGCGGCCCACCGCCTGGTCGTCGAGCCCGGCGTCCCGAACGGCGTGTCGGTCATGCTGCGCGCCGGCGCCGCGGACGGCGGCGGGCCCGGCGTCCGGCTGCTGGTCGTCCAGGACGAGCCGCCCGCCCGGCGGCTCTCCGCGGCGGACGTGCGCGCGGCGGCGGCCGGGATCGAGGACGCCGACGTGCTCGCCGTCGACGGATACTCGCTGCTGGCCCCCGGCTCCCGGGAGGCGCTCCACGAGGCGGTGCGCACGGCCCGCGCGGCGGGCACGCGGGTGGCGTTCGACGTCGTCCCCCACGACATCGACGCGCGGCTCCCGGCGTCCTGCGTGCTGCCGGTCCTGCGCCGGGCGGATCTCGTCGTCTCCGAGGCGCACACCCTCGCGCGCCTGCTCGGGCACCCGCCGCCCGCAGGCGGCCGGGAACCCCGGGATCTGCTGCCGGTCCTCGACCGCGCCGTTCCCGGCGCTCCCCTGTGGCTGCTGCGGTTCGGCCCGACCTCCCTCGAAGGGGTGCTCGTCCACCAGCGGGGACGGCCGCCGGTGGCGTACTCCACCGGCTACGACCCTGGGGCGGCGCGGGCGGGGTACGGGGACCGGCTGACCTCGTGCGAGCTCTACTGGTGGCTGTCGGGAGGCTGACCCGTGCTCGGCGAAGAGGCCGCCGCCGCCCGCATCGCCCGCAGCGTGCGCAGGAAACGCCGCCTGCTGGCGGGCAGCCCGAAGCTCTCCTGCCAGCGCCAGGTCCGGCCCGGGCCGGCCGCCGCCACGGCCCAGCGCAGGAACTGGCTCCGCACACCGTCGCCCGAGTGGACGGTCGCGACGCCGTCCTCCTCGATCAGCAGGTAGGAGCGGCCGGCGCGGTAGCAGTCCCGGAGGGCCGCGTGGTCCGCCGGAACGCCGGGGCGCCCCTCCCGCTCCACGATCGCCCGCACGCCCGTCGTGCCGGGGACGAAATGCCAGTGCGCGTGGTCGATGCACGCGCCGCCGCCCTGGGAGCTCGCCGGTCCGTGCTCGAACAGCAGCAGCCCACCGGACCCGTACGCCTCCAGGTAGAGGCGGGCCACGCGGTCGCGCCACCGCAGGGCGCCCTCCCACATCGGCCGGGAGAAGTCCCCGGCGCACTGGTGGTGCTCGCGCGTCACCAGCAGGAGGTGGCCCTCGGCGAGCGGCGCGACGTCCGGGATGAGGAAGAAGTCGCGGTCGCCGGCGATGACGCCCGACTCGCCGGGCAGGCCGACCATGCCGTTGAAGCGGAATCTCAGCGGGGGGCACAGGACGCAGTCGTCGGTCTCGTCCCGGAGGGTCTGTTCGGCCAAGCCACCTCCAGCTTCGCGGAACGCGGGAGCGGTCTGCCTCCAGCGTGCCCGGCGCAGCATCCCGGTGCTCGCTGCGGCGGCGGATACAGACGCGGAACCCGCGAGGTACAAACCCTGGCCCGCCGGGAACAACAAGAGCAGAAGGCCAGAACGTGAACCAGACACCTCCGCTCCCGTCCCCGGCGCCCCCCGCGCCCCGCGCAGTCCGCTCCGCCGCCCGGCGGCGACGCGCGGACGTCCCGGTCATCGACATGGCCGTCCTCGACACCCGGCTGAACGAGTCGCTGGACGTCCTGCGCGACACCTACGCCCCCGCGCTCGGCGCCGGCGGGGGCTGGTACCACGAGCTCGCACGGCCGGAGCCCGGCACCACCGCCACCGCCCTCGGGCTGATGGCGTTCGCCGAGGCGGGGCGGGCGTTCGAGCACTTCGACGACGGCCTGGAACTCCTCGCCGCCCGGCAGACCCGCTCCGACGACCCGCTGCGCGACGGCGGCTGGGCCACCAAGACCAGCCTCGGCATGCCGGTGGTCGAGGCCACCGGCTGGATCGCGCGCTTCCTCGCCCGCGCCCGCTGCGGCCTGCGCGAGGACGCCCCCGACCTGGACCGCGCCTACCGGTGGCTGCTGTACAACCAGAACCCCGACGGCGGCTGGGGCTCGCTGCACGGCTGCCCGTCCCGGGTGTGGCTGACGTGCCTGGCGCTGCGGGCGCTCAGCCAGCTCAACCCCTACGACCCCGCCGTCGACCGCGGCGTGGAGTGGCTGACGGCCGACCGGACCGCGCACCGCCCCGCCTGGGGCCCGACGCAGGCGTCCCGGCCCACCGTCACGCACACCGCGTTCGCGCTGGTGACGCTGGCCGAGGCGCGCCCCGACCTGAGGACCGAGCGGCTGCTGGACGCCTACGACTGGCTGCTGAAGCACCTCGACCCCGACGACGACCACACGTGGATCGAGACCTACGGCGTCTCGCCGCCCACCGCGGCGGAACGCGGCACCGGACCGGAGCCGGTCTGGCGGCTCGCGCTGTGGCACTACGGCCTGCCGATCGCGCTCACCGCGCTGCTGCGGGACCCGCGCGGACCGCACGGGCCGACGGTCGCCCGCGCGTTCCGGACGCTGGTGCGCGGGGAGGTCGCCGACCCGCGCTGGAACGGCTACCCGGGCAGCGGCCGCACGTCGCTGTGGACGCTGTGGTGGAGGCTGGAGACGCTGGTCGCGCTCTCCCGGACCCCCCTCTCCCGGAACGCCGACATCCTGCACTGGCTGCCGGACGCGATGGTCGTGCAGCGCGCCCACGCCCGGGAACGCCCGCTGGCCCATCTGCTCCCGCACCGCCGCCTCGTCGACCCGGTCGGGCTGGCCCAGCGGCACTGGGCGGCGTTCCTGCTGAGCCTGGTGTGCGCAGGCAGCGCGCTCGGCGTCGCCGCGGGCGTGTGGGGCTGGAAGGACTTCTGGCTCAGCGTCATCCTGCCGATCGTCCTCACCAGCATCGACGAATCGGTCAAGCGGCGCCGCGCCCAGCGCGCCCCGCCCTGAGGCGGATCAGGCGCGGCGGGCGAGCTCCGCCTCGCCCGCGGCGCGCATCGCCTCCACCGGCACGTCGTCGCGGCCCGTCATCATGGCCACCTGCCGGACGGCCTGGTGCAGGAGCATCGCGAAGCCGCCGACGACCGTGCCGCCCGCGCGCTCGACGGCCGCCGCGAGCGCCGTCGGCCACGGTGCGTACACGACGTCGAACACGGCCGCGCCGGACTCGGCGACCGGCGCGGCGAACGCGTCGGCGGCCCGCCCGGGCAGCGTCGACACCACGAGCTCCGCCGGGAGGTGCGCCGGCGCCTCGTCGAGCTTCACGACCCGGACCGCGAGCCCGAACCGCTCCCCCACCCCGGCCGCCGCGGCGGCGCGCTCCGGCGTGCGGACCGCCAGGACGGCCTCGCGCGTGCCGAGCCCGGCGAGCGCCGCCAGCGCGGACGCGGCCGTCGCGCCGCCGCCCAGCACCAGCGCCGTGGACGGACCCTTCAGTCCCGCCTCGGCGAGTGCCGTCTCGATGCCGTACACGTCGGTGTTGTCGCCGTGCCGCCGCCCGTCCCGAAGGACGATCGTGTTGGCGCCCCCGACCTTCACCGCGAGGTCCGAGACCGTGTCCACGAGGCCGAGCGCGACGCGCTTGAGCGGCATGGTCAGCGACAGGCCCGCCCACTCGGGGCCGAGCCCGTCCAGCACCGCGGCCAGGCCGTCCTCACCGCACTCGACCGCGTCGTAGGACCAGCCGTCCAGCCCCATCGCCGCGTACGCCGCCCGGTGCAGCACCGGCGACAGCGAATGGGCGACCGGCGACCCGAGCACCGCCGCGCGGCGGCCCGTCCCGCCGGTCACTGGCCCGGGTGCGCCTTCTGCCATGCCCGGAACTCCTTCTCGATCGCCAGCCGCTCCTGCTCCGTCGTGGCGAACTTGGTGACCTTGTTCGTCGGGTCGGTGGCGATGAAGTACAGCCACGTCCCGTCCTCCGGGGCCAGCGCCGCCTCGATCGCGTCCGGGCCCGGGTTGGAGATCGGGCCGGGCGGCAGACCCGCGTGCAGGTAGGTGTTGTAGGGCGAGTCGGTCTGCAGGTCCTTCTCGGTGACGGTGAGCCGCCGCTCGTTCAGCGCGTACAGCACCGTCGTGTCGAACTGCAGCTTCATGCCCTTCTCCACCCGGTTGTAGATGACCCGGGAGATCTTCGGCAGGTCGCTGGGCTTGCCGCCCTCGGCCTGGACCAGGCTGGCGAGCGTCATGACCGTGGCCGGGTTCATGTGCGCCTTGCGCGCTTCGGCGACGAGGTCGACGCTGGCGGCCTCCTTGTTGAAGCGCCCCACCATCTCCTTGAGGATCTGCTCCGCCGTGCCGTTCGGATCCAGGTCGTAGCGGCCCGGGTACAGGTACCCCTCGACCTTGCCCCGCGCGTAGGCGGGCAGCCCGAGGTTCTTCGGCCGCTTCGCCACCGCCTGGAACTCCTTGACGGAGATGCCGGTCTTCTTCGCCAGCAGCTCGAAGACCTCGACGGCCCGGCGGCCCTCGGGGATCACGACCTGGTTCCCGGCCCGCGACTTCGGGTCGAGCAGCAGCGCCACCGCCGCGGCCGACGACATCTGCAGCCGCATCTGGTAGAAGCCCGGCTGGATGCTGGAGGCGCGGGCCTCCTTGTTGTAGGTCTTCACGAACGCCGCGGAGCTCTTGACGACCTTGTGCTGCTCCAGCGTCGTCCCGATCACCGACCCGGTCGCGCCGTCCTTGATCTGGACGGTGACCTTGCCGGTGCCCGCGCCGTCGTAGTCCGGCGGATGCCACTTGTTGTCGAGCCACGCGTACCCGAGGACGCCGCCGGTGCCGAACACGGCCACGAGGAACGCCATCGCGAACAGCGCGGCGGCGCGCCCGCTGCGCTTGCGGCGCTTCTGGCGCTTGCGCCGCCGCCGCTGGTCCCGCCTGCCGCGGGTCTCCTCGGGCGGAGGCCCGTCGCCGTACGGGTCGGAGAAGAGGTCCAAGTCGTTCATGAGCTCCCCTGGACGATCTCGCCCGGGGGGCGTCCGGTCAACCGCTCGGCGTCGAGGGCCGCCTGGAGCAGGACCGCCGCGGCCGCCTGGTCGACGACCTTGCGCCGCGCCTGGCCGTGCACGCCGCCGGCCCGCAGGCCGCTCTCGGCGGTGACGGTGGTGAGCCGCTCGTCGTGCAACCGCACGGTCTCCGGGGGGAGGCGGTCGGCGAGCCTGGCCGCGAACCTGCGCGCCGACTGCGCCGCCGGGCCCTCCCGGCCCGACAGCGACGTCGGCAGCCCGACGACGACCTCGATCGCCTCGTGCTCGGCGACCAGGTCGGCGAGCCGGTCGACGTCGCCCTTGCCGCTCTTCACGGTCTCCAGGGGGGACGCGAGGATGCCGCCGGGATCGCACCGGGCGACCCCGACCCGAACGCTCCCCACATCCACCCCGAGCCGCACGCCCTGCCTCATCGCCTCGCCTCCGCTCGGCGGCTCGGAGCGCAACCCGGGCTCACGCGGCCCCTACCGCCCGCTCGACGGCGGCGAGGGCGTCGCCGATCGCGGCGGGGTCGGCGCCGCCCCCCTGGGCCAGGTCGTCCTTGCCGCCGCCGCCCCCGCCGAGCGCCTTGGCGGCCAGGCCGACGAGGGCGCCCGCCTTCAGGCCGCGGTCACGCGCCCCCTGGGTGACGGCGACGACCACGACGGGACGGTCCTTCGGCGCCCCGGCGACCATCACGACCGCGGGGCGCGAGGTCAGGCGGCCGCGGATGTCGACGGCGAGCTTGCGCAGGTCGTCGGCGCCGGTGCCGTCGGGGGCGCGGTGCCCCACGAAGGCGGTGCCGGCCACGTCCTTGGCGCCCTCGGCGAGGGACCCCGCGATCGCGAGGACCTGCTGGGAGCGGAGCTTCTCCAGCTCCTTCTCGGCGTCCCGCAGACGGGCGACCACGCCGGAGACGCGCTCGGGCAGCTCCTCCTTGCGGGTCTTCATCTGCTCGGCGAGCTGCGCCACGAGGACGCTCTCGCGGGCCAGGAAGCGGAAGGCGTCGATGCCGACGAGCGCCTCGACGCGCCGGACGCCGGCGCCGATGGACGACTCGCCCAGCACCTTGACCAGGCCGAGCTGCCCGCTGCGGGCGACATGGGTGCCGCCGCACAGCTCGCGGGAGTAGTCGCCGACCTCGACGACCCGCACCTCGTCGCCGTACTTCTCGCCGAACAGCGCGAGCGCGCCCATCGCGCGGGCCTCGTCGATCGAGGTGTGGAAGGCGCGCACGTCCAGGTCGCCGACCAGGACCTCGTTCACCTCGTCCTCGACGTCGCGCAGCACGCTCGCGGGGACCGCGCCGGACGCGGTGAAGTCGAACCGGAACCGGCCGGGCGAGTTCTCCGACCCGGCCTGCGCGGCGGACTCGCCGAGCGCGCGGCGGAACCCGGCGTGCACCATGTGGGTCGCGGTGTGCGAGCGGGAGATCGCCCGGCGCCGCTCCACGTCGACCTCGGCGTAGGCGGTGTCGCCGGCCTGCGCCTCGCCGCTGCGGACCCGTCCGCGGTGCACGATGAGCCCGGCGAGGGGTGCCTGCACGTCGGTCACCTCGACCACGGCGCCGTTGCCGAACCTGATCAGGCCGTGGTCGGCGAGCTGGCCGCCGCCCTCGGCGTAGAACGGGGTGCGGTCGAGGACGACCTCGACCTCGGTGCCCTCCCCGGCGGCGGGCGCGTTGGCGCCGTTCACCAGCAGTCCCACGAGGCGGGCGTCGCCGGCCAGGCTGCCGTAGCCGGTGAAGTCGACCCTGCCGCCCGCGCCGGTGAGCAGCTCGTCCAGGACGGAGACGTCGAGGTTGCCGGTCTTCTTGTCGCGGGCGTCCTTCTTCGCGCGGTCCCGCTGCTCCTTCATGAGCCGGCGGAAGCCCTCCTCGTCCACCTGGAGGCCCTGCTCGGACGCCATCTCCAGGGTGAGGTCGATCGGGAAGCCGTAGGTGTCGTGCAGCTTGAACGCCTGCTCGCCCGCCAGGGTCGCGCCGCCGGAGCGCTTGGTGTCGTCGACGGCGGTGTCGAAGATCGCGGTGCCGGTGCGCAGCGTCTGGAGGAAGGACTCCTCCTCCGCGTCGATGACGGTGTGGATGTTCGCGGCGGTGCGCACCAGCTCCGGGTACTGCTCGCCCATCGCCTGGATCGAGACGGCCGTCAGCTCGTGCATGAGCCCGGCGTCCTGCCCGCCGAGCAGGCGCAGGTTGCGGATGGAGCGGCGCAGGATGCGGCGCAGCACGTAGCCGCGGCCCTCGTTGCCGGGGCGGATGCCGTCGGCGACCATCATCGTGCCGCTGCGGACGTGGTCGGCGACGACGCGCAGCGACACGTCCGCGCGGTGGTCGCGGCCGTAGGAGGTGCCGGTCAGCCCGGCGGCGCGGTCGAGGACCCGCCAGAGGGTGTCGGTCTCGTAGATGTTGTCGACGCCCTGCAGGATCGCCGCCATGCGCTCCAGGCCCATGCCGGTGTCGATGTTCTTCGCCGGCAGGTCGCCGAGGATCGGGAAGTCGGTCTTGCTCTCCCCGGGGCCCCGCTCGAACTGCATGAAGACGAGGTTCCAGACCTCCAGGTAGCGGTCCTCGTCGGCGATCGGGCCGCCCTCGCGGCCGTACTCGGGGCCGCGGTCGTAGTAGATCTCCGAGCAGGGGCCGCACGGGCCGGGCACGCCCATCGACCAGAAGTTGTCCTCCATGCCGCGCCGCTGGATGCGGTCGAGGGGGACGCCGACCTTCTCGTGCCAGATGCCGTGGGCCTCGTCGTCGTCCTTGAAGACGGTGACCCAGAGCCTCTCCTCGGGGAAACCGAAGCCGCCGTCTTCCCGCGAACGGGTCAGCAGCTCCCAGGCGAAGGGGATCGCCTGCTCCTTGAAGTAGTCGCCGATGGAGAAGTTGCCCAGCATCTGGAAGAAGGTGGCGTGCCGGGTGGTCTTCCCGACCTCCTCGATGTCGGGCGTGCGCACGCACTTCTGCGCGCTCGTCATCCGCTGGGACGGAGGGGTGCGCTGGCCGAGGAAGTACGGCTTGAAGGGGACCATGCCGGCGTTGACCAGAAGCAGCGTCGGGTCCTCGGCGACCA
This sequence comes from Actinomadura sp. NPDC048021, assembly GCF_040653135.1. Classification (NCBI taxonomy): domain Bacteria; kingdom Bacillati; phylum Actinomycetota; class Actinomycetes; order Streptosporangiales; family Thermomonosporaceae; genus Actinomadura; species Actinomadura sp. NPDC048021. The sequence continues at coordinate 106,807 of NZ_JBEZJQ010000028.1, read as the reverse complement.
GGCTGGCCGAGGGCACCACCGTGTGCCCGCGCTCCTCGAAGAACCCGAGGAAGCGGCGTGCGACCTCTGCCGACTCCATATCAGTGGCCATCCTTGTCGTTCTCGATGATCGTGTATCTCGCCTTGAGCACGCGGCGGGCCTGCGGCCCGCCGCCGTCCGGCGGGGCCTGGTCCATCCGGACGGCCTCGCGCAGCTCCTCCTCGCGGGCCCGCATCTCGGTACGGACGTCGGAGGCGAAAAGCCTCAGCCGCTCGCCGGCGTTCTGCCCGCTCGACACCGCCCGCGCGGCGACGCTCTCGGGCGACAGGGCGCGCGTGAAACGCTCCACGCGCCGCTTGACGCGGTGCGTGGCGTAGACGCCGGCGCCCGCGCCGACCGAGAGCCAGAACAGCCGCCTCATCTGCGTCCCCTACCCGAAGAGCGGGCCGGCAGCTCCGGACGTCCGGACGCGGCGCGCTCCTCCCCGTCGCGGTGGCCGAGGGCCTTGCGGACGCCGTAGGAGAAGGCGGCGGCCTTCACCAGCGGCCCGCCGACCACCGAGGTCATCACGGTGGTGACGGCCGAGACGTTCTGGGTGACGCCGGCGACCTGCCTGGTGATGACGTCGGTGCGGCCGAGCTGCTCGTTGGCGCGCTTCACCGTCCGGGTCATGTCCTCCATGAGCGGGCCGGCCTGCTCGCCGATGTCGCGGACGAGCTCGCTGGCCTCGCCGAGCAGCTTGGAGAGCTTCAGCAGGGTGAGCGCGACGAACGAGACGAGCACCGCCCAGAACACGGCCACGATGAGGCCTGCTAGCTGTCCACCAGTAAGCATCAGGGCTTTCCGTTCGCGTGAGGCCGGCACGGGGCCGGGCATGGCCTGACAGACCTTACCGGTCCACCACGCCGCTTGGCGGGAGCACCGGCCGGCGAAGAACGATCATCGCCGGTCCGCGGCGCCGCGCAGGACGGAGCGGATCCGCGCGAGCACCTCGGTGAACCGGGCTTCCGCGCCGTGCCTGGTCGGGCGATAGTACTCCCGTCCGTCGACCGCGTCTGGCGCGTACTGCTGACGGACCACGCCGCCGGGGTGGTCGTGCGCGTACTTGTAGCCCTGCCCGTGCCCGATCTTCGCCGCGCCCTTGTAGTGGGCGTCGCGCAGGTGCCCCGGGACGGGTCCGGCGAGCCCCTTGCGGACGTCGCCGAGCGCCCCGTCCACCGCCGTGATCACCGCGTTGGACTTCGGCGCGAGGGAGAGATGGATCACCGCCTGGGCCAGGTTGATGCGAGCCTCGGGCAGGCCGACGAACTCCACCGCCTGCGCGGCGGCGACCGCGGTCTGCAGCGCGGTCGGGTCGGCCATGCCGACGTCCTCGCTGGCGTGCACGATCAGCCGCCGGGCGATGAACCGGGCGTCCTCGCCGGCCTCGATCATGCGGGCGAGGTAGTGCAGCGCCGCGTCGACGTCGCTGCCGCGGATGCTCTTGATGAACGCGCTGATGACGTCGTAGTGCTGGTCGCCCTCGCGGTCGTAGCGGACGGCGGCCCGGTCGACGGCCTTCTCCAGCACGTCCGTGTCGATCGCCCCGCCGTCGTCGACGACGAGCGCGGCGGCCTCCAGGTAGGTGAGGGTGCGGCGGGCGTCGCCGCCGGCCAGCCGGATGAGGTGGTCCTCGGCGGCGGGGTCGAGGGTGACCGCCCCGTTCAGCCCGCGCTCCTCGGTGAGGGCGCGGCGGACGACCTCGCGCAGGTCGTCCTCGCCGAGCGGCTCCAGGGTGAGCAGCAGCGACCGCGACAGCAGCGGGCTGATGACGGAGAAGAACGGGTTCTCGGTGGTGGCGCCGATGAACGAGACCCAGCGGTTCTCCACGGCGGGGAGCAGGGCGTCCTGCTGGGCCTTGTTGAAGCGGTGCACCTCGTCGACGAACAGGACCGTCTGGCGGCCCGTCATGCCGAGCTCCCGGCGCGCCAGGTCGATCTCGGCGCGGACGCGCTTGACGCCGTCGCTGACCGCGGAGACCTCTACGAACCGGCGGGAGGTGACATGGCTGACGACGGTGGCGAGGGTGGTCTTGCCGGTGCCCGGCGGCCCCCACAGCACGAGCGACATCGGCACGTCCCGGTCGACGAGCTGCCGGATCGGCGTGCCCGGGCCGAGCAGGTGCCCCTGCCCGACGACCTCGTCGAGGGCGCGGGGGCGCATGCGGACCGCGAGGGGCTGCTCCGCGCCGCCCCGGGCGGGCGCCGCCGGCGGCTCCGGCCGCACCTCCGCCGAAACCGCTCCGTCCCGCTCCGGAGGGTCGAAAAGGCCTTCCGGCTCGCCCGAATCCGCCCTGCTGGTCACGCTCCGACACTATCTCGCGGCGCGGACAGTCCCGGACGGTCGGGCGGCTCCGTGCGGGACCGTTCCGCACGCGCGTCCGGCGGGCGGGAACCCCTGGGACGGCTGCGGCGTTGGACCAGCCCGGAAGACGCGACCAGGAGCGTGACGGTGTCCGGTACGGCCCCCCGTCGACGCCACGGGCTGGCAGGGCTGCTCGTGGCGCTGTTCGTCGTGGGCGGGCTGGTGTTCAGCTACGGGCTGGGCCACGCGCCCCCGCCGCGCGTGTGCACCCAGCACGCCGTGAGCGTTCCCGTCGGAGCCGTGTCGGCGTCCACGGGCCACGAACAGCCGGACGCCGCGGCCGCGGCGCTCAGCGGCTCTCACGGCCTCGCACAGGACGCGCCGGCCGTCGCCCCGACCAAGACGCCCGCGCCCGTTCCCATGGACGCGTGCCTGTGCCTGGCCGTCCTGTTCACCCTCGTCCTGCTGGGCCTGGCCGCCGTGCTGCGCCGGCCCGTCTCGCGCCTGCCCGCCCGTCTCGGCTGGGCGTTCACCCCTCCGGCCTGCACGCGGCTCGCCCCCGCGTCCTGGCCCTCCCTCCAGGTCCTCCGGCTGTAGAAGGACCGGCCCTCCGGCCGATCGCACCGTCCGCGTCCACGCCCATGGCCGACGCGGCGCTGCCCTGTCCTTCCTGACCCACAGCACCTGAGAGGACGCCCTCATGTCCAAGAGCGCCCGGAACAAGAACGCCCGCAACGCGAACGCCCACAACGCCAACGCGCGCGGCAGGACCGCCACGAAGAACGCGCTGACACAGCGCGAGATCCCGTGGGGAGGCATCGCCTTCTTCGCCGTGATCGGCCTGGTGGCGGTCGTCGCCATCGGCTTCACGTTCATGCAGACCCGGTCGTCGTCCGCCGACGGCTCCTCCTCCGTCCCCGGCCTCGTGACCAAGGACGACCTCGGCCGCGGCCACGTCGGCGGCAGCGTCAAGTACGACACCGACCCGCCGATGGGCGGCGACCACAACCCCGTGTGGCAGAACTGCGACGGCCGCGTCTACGAGACGCCGCTGCTGAACGAGCACGCCGTCCACTCCCTGGAGCACGGCGCCGTCTGGATCACCTACCGGCCCGGCCTTCCCGCGGACCAGCTCGACCTGCTGAAGGGCAAGGTCTCCGCGACCGACTACACGCTCCTCAGCCCCTACCCGGACCAGGACTCCCCGGTCACGCTCACCGCGTGGGGCAGGCAGCTGAAGCTCCAGCAGGCCACCGACGCGCGGGTGGACCAGTTCCTGCGGGCCTTCGTGAAGGGCCCGCAGACCCCCGAGCCGGGCGCGGCCTGCTCGGGCGGCAAGGACGCCCCGTGAGCGAGGCCGCCGAGGCGCCGCGGGGACGGCGCGCCACCGTCGTCCTCGCGGCCCTGGTCCTGCTCGCCGGGGCCGTCCTGGTCGCGCTCGCCGTCTCCCGCTCGGAACGGCCCGGCACGGACGGCCCCGAGGCGGGCTTCGCCCGCGACATGAGCGTGCACCACGCCCAGGCGGTGCGGATGTCGTTCACCGTGAGGGACCGCACGGACGATCCCGAGACCCGGCTGCTGGCCTTCGACATCATCAACACCCAGTCCGCCCAGATCGGCATGATGACGGCCTGGCTGGACGAGTGGGGCGTGCCGAAGGCCGACCCGTCCGGCCGGATGCGCTGGATGTCCGGGCACGGCGGCCACCCCGGCGGCGGGGCCCCGATGCCCGGCATGGCGACCCGCGACCGGCTCGCCGACCTGGAGAAGGCGTCCGGCCGCGACGCCGAGGTGCTGTTCCTGAAGCTGATGATCGCGCACCACCGCGGCGGCGTGGCCATGGCGCGGGCGGTGCTGGAGCGCACCGGGCACGAACGGGTGCGGCGCCTCGCCCGCACGATGGTGGAAGGGCAGCAGGCCGAGATCACGCAGATGAACGCGATGCTCCGGCAGCGCGGCTCCCCCGCCGTGTGAGCCGGTCCCCGCGAGGTTCGCGATAGCGCTTGACAGCGCCGCCGGATCGCGCGTCACTGACCACCATGGCTCACAACCTCAGCGGCTACCACCGGGCCCTCGACCTCTTCGAGGGCCTGGTGGCCGGCGTCCCCCGCGACGGGTGGGACGCGCCGTCGCCCTGCGCGGGGTGGACCGCCCGGGACGTCGCCGGCCACGTGACCGGCGGCCAGTTCCTGGTCCGGGCGCTGGCCACGGGACAGCCCGAGCCGGACGTCAACGCCGCCCCCGCGCGGTTCGTCGCGGGCGACGTCCTGATGAGCTGGCGGGCGGCCCGCAAGGAGTGCGCGGCGGCGCTCACCCCCGACGCGCTCCACCGCCCCATCCCCTTCGACGGGCTGGGCGAGCTGCCGCTGGGCGACTTCCTGGAGGGCTACATCCTGGAGCCGCTGGTGCACGCCTGGGACCTGGCCCGGGCCACGGGGCAGCCTTCGCGCCTCGACCCGGACCTCGTCCACCACGCGTTCGCCACGGCCCAGGTGGTCGCCGCCTCACTGCGGTCCGAGGGGCATCTGGCACCGCCCCTGCCCGCTCCGCGCGGCGCCGACGAGCAGACGCGCATGCTCGCCTTCCTGGGCCGCTCGGCCTGAGGGCGGCCGGGGTCAGGAGAACTCGGCGAGCGTGCGCTCGGCCTCTTCGAGCCAGGCGCGGCGGGCGCTGAGGGCCTCCTCGGCCTCCTTGACGTCCTTCTGGCGGCCGGCCTCACGGGCCTTGCCGAGCCGCTTCTCCAGCTGCTCGATGGAGCTGCGCAGCTGGGCCACCGTGGCCTCGGCACGAGCGCGGGCCTCGGGGTTGGTGCGGCGCCACTCGTTCTCCTCGGCGGAGCGCACGGCCTCCTCGATCTTGCGGAGCCGCCCCTCCAGCCGGTCGCGCTGGTCGCGCGGCACCATCCCGGCGGCCTCCCAGCGCTCCTGGATCGCGCGCAGGGACTGGCGGGCCTGCCGGACGTCCCGCACCGGCAGCAGCCGCTCGGCCTCGGCGAGGATCTTCTCCTTCTCCTCGGCGTTGCCGCGGAACTCGGCGTCGCGCTCGGCGAACGCCGCGCTGCGGGCCTGGAAGAAGGTGTCCTGGGCGCCCTTGAAGCGGGCCCACAGGTCCTCCTCGGCGTCCCGGGAGGCGCGCCCGGCGAGCTTCCAGCGGCGCATCAGGTCGCGGTAGGCGGCGGCCGTGTCGCCCCAGTCGGTGGAACCCGCCATCGCCTCGGCCTCGGCGACGAGGCGCTCCTTCTCCCGCCGGGCCTCCTCGCGCTGGTCGTCGAGCGTGGCGAAGTAGGCCTTGCGGCGCTTGGTGAAGGCGTTGCGGGCGGCCGACAGCCGCTTCCACAGCGCGGTCTCGGTGGGGCGGTCGATCCGGTCGGCGGCCTTCCACTCCTCGACCAGGAGGCGCAGGCGCTCGCCGCCGTTCTTCCAGTGCGTCTCCTCGACGGCGATGCGCTCGGCCTCGGCGACGATCCGCTCCTTGGTGTCGCGGGCCTCGTGCCGGTGCTGCTCGCGCTGGGCCTTGACCTCCTCGCGGCGCCGCCCGACCTGTTCCGTCAGGCCGTCCAGGCGGCGCAGGAGGGCGTCGAGGTCGCCGACGGCGTGCGCGTCGGCGACGGCCTCGCGCAGCCGGTCGATGCCCTGCTGGGCCTGGCCCGGCTGCAGGTCCGTGGTGCGGACCCGCTGCTCGAGAAGGCCGATCTCGGTGGCGAGCGCGTCGTACTTGCGCTTGAAGTAGGCCAGGGCCTCTTCGGGCGCGCCGGCCTGCCAGGAGCCGACGACCCGCTCGCCGTCGGCCGTCCTGACATAGACGGTGCCGTCCTCGTCCACCCGGCCCCAGGGATCGGTCGCGCTGGACACCCTTGCCTCCTGAATCGCGGGTCCGGACGCGCTCACGGCGACCGGACCCTCCACACCTTAGTATCCCGTTCGCCTATTTCCCGGCGATCGTGACGTCCTGGATCTCTACCTTCTTCTTGGGCTTGCCGTCGCCCTTCGGGTCCGAGCCCGCGTCGGCGATCTTCTTCAGCACGTCCAGCCCCTTGGTGATCTTCCCGAACACCGTGTAGTCCGGCGGGAGCTGCGAGTCCTTGTAGACCATGAAGAACTGGCTGCCGTTGGAGTCCGGCAAGCTGCTGTGCGCCATGGCGAGCGTGCCCTCGGTGTACGTGGCGCCGCTCGTGTTCTCGTTCGCGAACTGGTAGCCCGGCCCGCCGGTGCCCTTCGCGGTGGGATCGCCGCATTGCAGGACGTTGAGCCCGCCGCTCGTCAGCCGGTGGCACGTCGTCTTGTCGAAGAAGTTCTTCTGCGCCAGGTACGCGAAGGAGTTGACCGTGCACGGAGCCTTGCCGCCGTACAGCTGCACCTCCACGTCGCCCTGGTTGGTCTTCATCGTCGTCTGGACGACGTCCGTGTAGGCGGGCTTGCCCGGAGGGGTGCCGACGCCCTTGGGGGCGCCGTCCTGCTGGGCCGCCTTGTAGGTGCACCGGGGCCCGGCGGCGGTGGACTCGTCGTCCTTGGTGAGCACCATGAACGCGGCGCCGCCGACGACGATGACCGCCACCACCGCCGCGGCGGTGATGATCTTGAGTCGGCGCGCCCGCGCCGCCTCCTGCGCCTGCCGCTGCCGCTGCCGCTCGTAGCGCTGCCGCGCGAGCTGCTTCTTGCGGTCCTTCGCCGCCACGTGCCTCGCCTTCCGGTGTGATCAGGTGAACGTGCAGCGCATAGTAGCGGTACCGGGGAGTAAAAGCGCCTCCGCGTTCAGGGAGCGCCTCCCGCCCGGCGGCGCCCCGCCCGGCCGCGCCCCGCGACACGTCGGCCGCGCCAACTCGTTCGCGGTGGCCGTGGCCGCGCCGGTACCCTCGAACACGCCCACCCGAGATGGTTCTAAGGAAGGACGACCGTGCTCGTCGCCGGGTTCCCCGCTGGATCGTTCGCCGCGAACTGCTACGTCGTGGCGCCCGCCGCCGGTGAGGAGTGCGTGATCATCGATCCCGGCCAGGACGCCGAGGGCGGGATCGAGGAGATCCTGCGCGAGCACCGGCTGAAGCCGGTCGCGGTGCTGCTGACGCACGGCCATCTCGACCACGTCTGGTCGGTGGCGCCGGTCTGCGGCGCCAAGGACGTCCCGGCCTACGTCCACCCGGACGACCGCGACCTGCTGACCGATCCGGCCAAGGGCCTGTCCCTGGGCGCCGGGCAGCAGCTGTTCGGCGGTCTGGAGCTGTCCGAGCCCGACGACGTGCGGGAACTGGCCGACGGGGCCGTGCTGGAGCTGGCCGGGCTGAACTTCACCGTCGACCACGCGCCGGGCCATACGCCCGGGTCGGTGACGTTCCGGACGCCGAAGGCGCAGCAGATCCCGGACGTGATGTTCACCGGCGACCTGCTGTTCGCCGGCTCCATCGGGCGCACCGACCTGCCGGGCGGATCGTACGAGCAGATCCTCGCCAGCCTGTCCCGGGTGTGCCTCACGATGCCCGACGAGACGGCCGTCCTGCCCGGCCACGGCGAGCAGACCACAATCGGCCGCGAGCGCGCGACCAACCCGTTCCTTTCGGAGCTGGTCCCCGCGGACGGACCTGACAAGGGATTCTGATCTAAAAGACCATGAGTTCGAGCTTCCGGGCCCCGAAGGGGGTCAGCGAATACGTTCCGCCGCGAGCGGACCTCTTCTACGCCATCCGGGAGGCCTTCGCCGAGCAGGCGAGGCTGGCCGGTTACGGCTACCTGGAACTGGCGGTGTTCGAGGACACCAACCTGTTCCGGCGCGGCGTCGGCGAGTCCACCGACGTGGTGTCCAAGGAGATGTACACCTTCGAGGACCGGGGCGGCCGGTCGCTGACGCTGCGTCCCGAGTTCACCGCGTCGGTGCTGCGCTCCGTCCTGGAGAACAACCTGCACAAGGCGTCGCTGCCGGCCAAGGTGTGGACGACCGGGCCCGCGTTCCGCGCCGAGCGCCCGCAGCAGGGCCGCTACCGGCAGTTCTACCAGCTCGACCTGGAGGCGATCGGCAGCGAGGACCCCCAGGTCGACGCCGAGACGATCGCGATCGCGTGGAACTGGTACCGGTCCCTCGGCCTGACCCGGGTGCGGCTGCTGCTGAACTCGCTCGGCTGCAAGGAGTGCCGCCCCGCCTACCGGGCCCTGCTGCAGGACTTCCTGCGCGGCCTGGACCTGGACGAGGACACCCGCGCCCGCGTCGAGATCAACCCGCTGCGGGTGCTGGACGACAAGCGCCCCAAGGTCCGCGAGCAGCTCGCGGGCGCCCCGCTGATGGCCGACCACCTGTGCCCGGCGTGCAAGGCGTACCACGACCGCGTCCGGGAGCTGCTCGCCGACCTCGGCATCGAGTGGGAGGACACCCCGACCCTCGTCCGCGGCCTCGACTACTACACCCGCACCACCTACGAGTTCGACCACCCGCTGCTCGGCGCCCAGTCCGGCATCGGCGGCGGCGGCCGCTACGACGGGCTGTCGGAGGACATCGGCGGCCCGCCGCTGCCCGGCATCGGGTTCGGGCTCGGACTGGACCGCACGATCCTCGCCCTGGAGGCCGAGTCCTCGGGCGGGGAGGGTCCCGCGTTCGCCGCCAAGCCGCGCTGCGAGGCGTTCGGCGTGCCGCTCGGCGACACCGCCGAGCGGCGCCTGTTCGCGCTCGTCGCCGAGCTGCGCGGCGCCGGGATCGCCGCCGACATGGCGTTCGGCGGCAAGAGGCTCAAGGGGGCCATGAAGGACGCGGACCGCTCGGGCGCCCGGTACGCCGTGATCCTCGGGGAGCGAGATATCGCGGACGGCGTCGCCCAGGTCAAGGACCTGGCCGAGGGCGAGCAGACCGCCGTCCCGCTCACCGACCTCACCACGACGTTGAAGGAAAGGCTCTCGAAATGATCCGCACCCACGAGGCGGGGACGCTCCGCAAGGAGCACGCTGGGCAGCAGGTAACGCTGGCCGGCTGGGTCGGCCGCCGCCGCGACCACGGCGGCGTCACGTTCATCGACCTGCGCGACGCCTCCGGCACCGCGCAGGTCGTCTTCCGCGAGGAGGACACCGCGCACGACCTGCGCGCCGAGTACTGCGTCAAGGTGGTCGGCAAGGTCCGCGTCCGGCCGGAGGGCAACGAGAACCCCGAGCTGCCCACGGGCGAGGTCGAGGTCGCCGCCGCCCGCATCGAGGTGCTCTCCGACGCGGCGCCGCTGCCGTTCCCCATCGAGGGCGACGTCAACGTCAACGAGGAGATCCGCCTCAAGTACCGCTACCTCGACCTGCGCCGCGAGAGCGTCGCGCGGGCGATGAGGATCCGCTCGGAGGCCTCGTTCCTGACGCACGAGGTGATGCGCGCGCACGGCTTCGTGAACGTGGAGACGCCCACGCTCACCCGCTCCACCCCGGAGGGCGCCCGCGACTTCCTCGTCCCGGTCCGGCTCCAGCCCGGCCACTGGTACGCGCTCCCGCAGTCGCCGCAGCTGTTCAAGCAGCTGCTCATGGTCGGCGGCCTCGAACGCTACTACCAGATCGCCCGCTGCTACCGCGACGAGGACTTCCGCGCCGACCGGCAGCCCGAGTTCACCCAGATCGACATCGAGATGTCGTTCGCCGAGCAGGACGACGTCCTGGCGGTCGGCGAGGACCTCGTGGCGCGCCTGTGGAAGGAGATCGCCGGGTACGAGATCCCCCGCCCGATCCCCCACATCACCTACGCCGACGCGCTGGCCCGCTACGGCTCCGACAAGCCCGACCTGCGGTTCGACAACGAGCTGACCGACATGACGGAGTACTTCGCCGGCACGTCGTTCCGCGTGTTCCAGGCCCCGTACGTCGGCGCGGTCGTCATGCCCGGCGGCGCCTCCCAGACCCGCAAGGAGCTCGACGGCTGGCAGGACTGGGCGAAGGCCCGCGGCGCCCGCGGCCTCGCCTACGTGCTCGTCCAGGAGGACGGCACCCTCGGCGGCCCGGTCGCCAAGAACCTCTCCGACGCCGAGAAGGACGGCCTCGCCGCCAAGACCGGCGCCTCCCCCGGCGACGCGGTCTTCTTCGGCGCCGGCAAGCGGCACTCCACCCAGGAGCTCCTCGGCGCCGCGCGCCTGGAGATCGGCCGCCGCCGCGGCCTGATCGACGAGTCCGCCTGGAAGTTCGTCTGGGTCGTGGACGCGCCGATCTTCGAGCCCGTCGAGGACGACAAGGGCGAGCAGATCGGCTGGACGTCGGTGCACCACCCGTTCACCGCGCCCAAGCCCGAGTACGCCGACTCCTTCCAGGACGACCCGGGCTCCGCCCTCGCCGACGCCTACGACCTCGTCCTGAACGGCAACGAGATCGGCGGCGGCTCCATCCGTATCCACCGCGCCGAGATGCAGCAGCGCGTCTTCGACGTGCTGGGCCTGTCCAAGCAGGAGGCGGAGTCCAAGTTCGGCTTCCTGCTGGAGGCGTTCAAGTTCGGCCCGCCCCCGCACGGCGGCATCGCGTTCGGCTGGGACCGGGTGGTCATGCTCCTCGCCCGCCAGGAGTCGATCCGCGACGTGATCGCCTTCCCGAAGGCCGCCTCCGGCTACGACCCCCTGACCGCCGCGCCGACCCCCATCACCCCGGAGCAGCGCGCGGAGGCCGGGGTCGACTTCGTCCCCGAGGACGAGCCCGCCGACCGACGTGGAAGACGTAGCAGGGGTCGATGTCGTACCAGGTGACCTCGGCCGTGCCGTCCCGG
>NZ_JBEZJQ010000028.1:0-95780 GCF_040653135.1 Actinomadura sp. NPDC048021 | reverse complement strand
CGTCCCCCGCCGATACCGCCCCCCCCCGCCAACGGGCGGCCGCGTCCGCGGCCGCCCTTTCGCGTGCGTGCTCCTACTTGGTGGCACCGCTGGTCACCCGGTAGACGTCGTAGACGCCGTCGATGGAGCGGACGGCCTTCAGGACGTGGCCGAGGTGCTTCGGGTCGCCCATCTCGAAGGTGAACCGGCTGACGGCGACGCGGTCGCGGGTCGTGGTGACCGACGCCGACAGGATGTTGACGTGCTGGTCGGACAGGACGCGGGTCACGTCCGACAGCAGGCGGGGGCGGTCGAGCGCCTCCACCTGGATCGCGACGAGGAAGACCGAGTCCTCGCCCGGGGACCACTTGACGTCGATCAGGCGGTCCGGCTGCGACCTCAGGCTCTCGACGTTGGCGCAGTCGGAGCGGTGGACGGAGACGCCGTGGCCGCGGGTCACGAAACCGACGATGTCGTCGCCGGGGACCGGGGTGCAGCAGCGCGACAGCCGGATCCACACGTCCGGGTCGTCGGCGACGACGACGCCCGGGTCGCCGGCGGGGCGGCTGCGCTTGCGGCGCGTCGGCAGCGCGATCTCGGCGAGGTCCTCCTCAGCGCTCTCCACACCGCCGAGGGCGTCCACGAGGCGCTGCACGACGTGCTGCGCGGAGACCTGGCTCTCGCCCACGGCCGCGTACAGGGACGACACGTCCGGGTAGCGCATGTCCCGGGCGAGGGCGAGGAGGGCCTCGCCGGACATCATCCGCTGGAGCGGCATGTTCTGCTTGCGCATGGCGCGGGCGATGGCGTCCTTGCCGGACTCGATCGCGGTGTCGCGGCGCTCCTTGGAGAACCAGTGCTTGATCTTGTTGCGGGCGCGGGCGCTCTTGACGAAGCCGAGCCAGTCGCGGCTCGGGCCCGCGTCCGGCGACTTGGAGGTGAAGACCTCGACGGTGTCGCCGTTGTCGAGGGTCGATTCGAGGGGGACGAGGCGGCCGTTGACGCGGGCGCCGATACATCGGTGCCCGACCTCGGTGTGGATCGCGTAGGCGAAGTCGACGGGGGTGGCGCCCTGCGGCAGCGCGATCACGTCGCCCTTCGGCGTGAACACGAACACCTCGGAGACCGACAGGTCGAAGCGCAGCGACTCCAGGAACTCGGCCGGGTCGGCGGTCTCCTTCTGCCAGTCGAGGAGCTGGCGCAGCCACTGCATGTCGCCGGCCTTGCGGCCGCCGACCGTCTCCTCCTTGTACTTCCAGTGCGCGGCGACGCCGTACTCGGCGCGGCGGTGCATGCCCCAGGTGCGGATCTGCAGCTCGACGGGCTTGCCCTCCGGGCCGATCACCGTCGTGTGCAGCGACTGGTACATGTTGAACTTCGGCATCGCGATGTAGTCCTTGAACCGGCCGGGGACCGGGTTCCACCGCGCGTGGATCGAGCCGAGGGCGGCGTAGCAGTCGCGGACGCTGTCGACGAGGACCCGGATGCCGACCAGGTCGTAGATGTCGTCGAAGCTGACGTCCCGCGCGATCATCTTCTGGTAGATCGAGTAGTAGTGCTTGGGCCGGCCGGTCACGGTGGCCTTGATCCGGGCCTCGCGCAGGTCGGTGGAGACGTTCTCGATCACTTCCTGCAGGTAGACGTCGCGGCGCGGGGCGCGCTCGGACACCAGGCGGGCGATCTCGTCGAACCGCTTGGGGTACAGCGTGGCGAACGCGAGGTCCTCCAGCTCCCACTTCAGCGTGTTCATCCCGAGGCGGTGCGCGAGCGGCGCGAACACCTCCAGGGTCTCGCGGGCCTTCTTCTCCTGCTTGTGCCGCGGCATGTAGCGCAGCGTGCGCATGTTGTGCAGCCGGTCGCCGAGCTTGATCACCAGGACGCGGATGTCGCGGGACATCGCCACGACCATCTTGCGGACGGTCTCGGCCTCCGCGGCCTCCCCGTACTTGACCTTGTCGAGCTTGGTGACCCCGTCGACCAGGGCGGCGATCTCGTCGCCGAACTCGGCGCTCAGCTGGTCGAGGGTGTAGGGGGTGTCCTCGACGGTGTCGTGCAGCAGCGCGGCGCAGAGCGTCTCGGTGTTCATGCCGAGCTCGGCGAGGATCGTGGCGACCGCGAGCGGATGGGTGATGTACGGGTCACCGCTCTTGCGCTTCTGGTGCCGGTGGTAGTGCGCGGCCACGTCGTAGGCGCGCTCGATGAGCCGGAGGTCCGCCTTCGGATGCGTGTTGCGGACCGTCTTGATCAGTGGTTCCAGTACCGGGTTCATAGCGGGACCGCGCTGGGCGCCCAACCTGGCGAGCCTGCGGCGCACCCGGGCGGCGGACGGCGGAATCGTGGCCTGCGTGGGCCTGGACGGGACGGCGGCCCCGGACGCGTCATCGTCGTCCGGGGCGGCGCCAGGGCCTGGAGCTGGGGGAACATCGGATCCCGACGAGGGCTGGGCGGGCGGGGCGGACGCGGGCGTCCGCGCGGCGGGCTCGTCGGGCTCGGGCGGCCGGACGTCGGGCGGTGGGGGCGCGCGCCGTTCCTCGGCGGCGGTGTTCACCGCGTCGGTCGATACCACCTCACCTGGCACCCAGCCTCCCTAGTCCACCCGGGCACTGCACCGCGCGTTCCGTGCGGGCCGCGCCCGTTCCCGCCGGACCCTGATGGCGTCAGTGTATCCGGCCCTATTTCGTACTAGACCGTAACCAGGGAATGAACGTCCAGATTCCCCAGCTTGTCGCGTCCGTGCAGGAACGACAGCTCAAGGAGGACCGACAGCCCGACGACTTCTCCGCCGCCCCGCCGGACGAGTTCGGCGGCGGCCCTGGCCGTGCCCCCGGTGGCCAGGACGTCGTCGACGATCAGTACCCGGTCACCGGGTTCGAAGGCGTCGAGATGGATCTCGATCGTCTCGCTCCCGTACTCGAGATCATAAGTCTCCGCGTCCGTCGCCGAGGGCAGTTTCCCCTTCTTGCGCACCGGGACGAAGCCCGCCCCGAAGTGGTAGGCGACGGGGGCGGCGAGGATGAACCCGCGGGCCTCGATACCGACGATCTTGTCGATGGTGCCGCGGCCGTGGTGGTTCACCACGGCGTCGACCACCCCGGCGAACGCCACGTGGTCGGCCAGCAGCGGGGTGATGTCCTTGAACATCACCCCCTGCTTGGGATAGTCGGGGATGTCGCGGATCCGCTCCTGGATCAGCTTGCCGAGGTCCACTCCGTCCCCGCCCTACTTGCCGCCGCGGCGCTGCTGCCGCGACCCGCGCTTCGGCTGCTGCCGCGACCCGCTCTGCACGACCTTCCGCACGGTGACCGTGCTGCGGATGTCGGGCGTGTCCTGCCGGTCGTCCTCACCGGCGTCGGCGGCGTCGTCGGAGAGGTCGTCCTCCGTCGCGGCGGAGGCGCCGGCCCCGGCCTTGACCCTGGCCTTCGACGACCGCTTCGAGCTCTGCTCGCGCCGGGCGATGTTCTGCCGGATCTGCTTGTACTTCGGCTCGCGCTCCTTGAACTGGACGAGCAGCGGCGTCGCCACGCAGATCGAGGAGTACGTGCCGACGATCATTCCCACGAACAGGGCGAGCGACAGGTCCTTCAGCGTGCCGGCGCCGAACAGGGTCGTCCCGATGAACAGGATCGCGCCGACGGGCAGGATCGCCACCAGGGAGGTGTTCAGCGAGCGGACCAGGGTGCTGCTGAGCGCCTGGTTGGCCGCCTCGCTGTAGGTCGTCCGGGAGGTCGGGCCGAGCGGCTTGGTGACCTCCTTGATCATGTCGAAGACGACGACCGCGTCGTACAGCGAGTAACCGAGGATCGTCAGGAAGCCGAGCAGCGTGGCCGGGGTCACCTCGAAGCCGGACCAGGCGTAGATGCCCGCCGTGATCACCAGGTCGTGGACGAGCGCCACCACCGCGGCCACGGCCATCCGCCACTCGAACGCCACCGACAGGTAGGCGATGATCAAGACCATGAAGACCAGCAGCGCCTGCCAGGCCTTCTTCTGGATCTCACCGCCCCACGAGGCGCCGACGACCTGCGTGCTGACCTTGTCGGCGGGGACGGTCAGCTCCTTGGAGACGCTCGTCTTGACCTCGGTGACCTGGTCGGAGGACAGGCTCTCGGTCGTGACCCGCCAGTCGCCGCCCGCCTTCTGCACGATCACCTGGTGGGGGCCGCCGTCGGCGACGGCGCCGCGCACCTGCTCGATCGAGGCGCTCGGCGCCTTGAAGGTGAAGACGGAGCCGCCCTTGAACTCCACGCCGAAGTTCAGGCCCTGCACCAGCAGGCCCGCGATCGACAGCGCCAGCAGCAGCCCGGAGATCGTGTACCAGATCTTCGGCCGGCCGACGATGTCCGCGCTGATCTCGCCCCGGTAGATCCGGGAGATGGCCGCACGCGTTCCCATGCTCAGGCCTCCTGGCTCGTCGTGCGGGCGGCTGGGGCGGAGGTGTCCTGCGCCTTGTGCAGGCGCCTCGGATCGAGTCCGGACATCGGATGCCCGCGTCCGAAGAAGTTCGTGCGCGCCAGCAGCGCGACCATCGGCTTGGTGAAGAAGAACACCACGATGACGTCGATGAGCGTCGTGAGGCCCATCGCGAACGCGAACCCGGCCACGCCGCCGACCGCGAGGAAGTACAGCACCAGGGCCGCGAGGAAGGTGACGGCGTCGGCGACGAGGATGGTGCGCCGCGCCCGCTTCCAGGCGTTCTCCACCGACGAGCGCAGCTTGCGCCCCGCCCTCAGCTCGTCCCTCAGCCGCTCGAAGTAGACGATGAACGAGTCGGCGGTGATGCCGATGGAGACGATCAGGCCGATGATGTGCGGCAGGGAGAGCCGGAAGCCCATCCCCTCACCGAGGATCACCACCGCCTCGTAGGTGATGGCCGACGCCACGACCAGGCTGGTCACGGCCACCAGGCCGAGGCCCCGGTAGTAGAACAGGCAGTAGAGCACCACCAGGCCGAGCCCGATCGCGCCGGCGACCAGCCCGCCGGTCAGCTGGTCGGAGCCCAGCGTGGACGACACCTCGTCGATGGAGCTCTGCTTGAACTCCAGCGGCAGCGCCCCGTACTTGAGCACGTTGGCGAGGTCGGTGGCGTACTGCTGGTTGAAGCTGTCGGGCGGACCGTCGATGCTGGCGGTGCCGCCGGTGATGGCGCCCTCGCGGATGCTGGGCGCGGACACGACCTGGCCGTCCAGCACGATCGCGACCTGCGCCTGCGGCGAGGACGGGTTCTGCTGGTAGGCCTGGGACGCGGCGGTGGTGACCTCTCCGAACTGGCGGGCGCCCGTGCCGTTGAACTTCAGCGAGACCGACCAGCTGGCCTGGCCCTGCTGGGCGTTCGGCGGCATCGCGCTCGCCGAGGAGACGCTCTCGCCCAGCACCCGGACCGGGCCGAGGATGTACTTGGCGACCTGGCCGCTCTCCTGGTCCTGGTCACAGGCGGCGACGAACTTGCGGTTCGGGTCGTTGGACCCGGGGGCCCGCCGGTCGCCGCTGTAGCAGTTCAGCGCCTCGAACTGGCTGATCACGGCCTTGTCGGTGACGCCCGGGTACTCCTGCGCGGGAGCCGTGGGCTGCGCCGACGGCTGGCCCAGCGGCGACGACGGCGACGGCGCGGCGGACCCGGACGGCTTGGGCGTCGGGGCGGTCATCGCCCCCGACAGCGCCCGGCCCCTCGGGGTGGACGACGCCGACGGCGACGCGCTCCCCGAGGGGGAGGCCGACGCGGACGGCGACGGGCTCTTGCCCCCGTCCTTCTTCGCCCCCGCGCTCTTGGAGGGGCTGGGGGACGGGGTGGGCGCCGCCCCGGTCGACGGCTTCCCGTCGGCCACCGCGAACACCTGGCGGAACTGCAGCTTGGCCGTCGTCCCGATCAGGTTGACGACGCGGCCCTGCCCCTCACCGGGGACGTTCACCACGATGTTGTTGCTGCCCTGCTTGGCGACCTCGGCGTCGGACACACCCAGACCATTGACGCGCTTCGTCATGATCTTGACGGCCTGGTCCATCTGGTTCGCCGGGGGATTCTTGCCGTTCGCGGTCTTGGCCGTGAGCGTCACGGTCGTGCCGCCGGCGAGGTCGAGGCCCAGCTTGGGCTTCGTCTGCCCCTGCCAGACCGCCAGACCGGCCATGACCACCATGATCGCGAAGAGCGCGAGGAGCGTGCGCCCGGGCTTGGGCGCATTCTTGGGCGGAGCCACTTGTCGTCGTACTTCCCGTCGTATCGTCGCCGTGAGAGGGGTCAGGCGGGCTTGTCGCCCGCCTCGACCTTCGCCTTCCCCTTCGGCTTGGACTCCGGCTCGCCGTCCTCGCCCGCGGTGTCCGCGGCCTCGTCGTCCCCGTCCTTGGACAGGTCGACCTCGGAGCCGTCCTTGGACAGGTCGACGCGGTCGCCGTCCTCGTCCTCGCCCTCGGCGTCCTCGTCGTGCTCGTCGTCGAGCTCCTCGGGCTCGTCGTCCTTGAGGACCTGCATGACGGCCTGCTTGACGAACCGGACCTCGACGCCGTCGGCGATCTCCAGCACGATGCCGTCGTCGTCGACCGCCACGACGGTCGCGCGGATGCCGCTGGTCGTTAGGACGCGAGCGCCCGGTTCCATGGCGTTCTGCATCTGCATCTGCTCTTTGCGGCGCTTGCTCTGCGGCCGGATGAGCAGGAAGTAGAAGACCAGTGGCACGGCGAGAAGCAGGAGCAGATTGAAGGACCCGCTACCACCCGAGCCCGCCGCGAGAATAATGTCGCTGCCCATTACTGGGGCATCCTTCCGATGTCGTTTGCCCAGCCTGTGACCAGACCGGTCACGTGCAACGGGACCGCCGGCTGGAGACGGTGAACCAAGTCCCGGAGTCTAGAGAGTACGCGAGACCCCGGCAACGAGGCGACGATCGGCGACGCCGGGAAGTTCCCAACCCGTTATCAGATGATCACTATTCCGCCCCGCCGGCATCCCTGTCCAGGTCGAACAGCGTGCCCGCCATCGGCGCCGTCGGCGGCTGAGGAAGCCCCAGGTGCGCCCACGCCGCGGCGGTGGCGACCCTTCCCCGCGGGGTCCTGGCGAGCAGGCCCTGCCGGACGAGGAACGGCTCCGCGACGACCTCGACGGTCTCGGGCTCCTCCCCCACCGACACGGCCAGCGTCGACAGACCCACGGGTCCGCCGCCGAACTTGCGCATCAGCGATTCCAGGACGGAACGGTCGAGCCGGTCAAGGCCCCGTTCGTCCACCTCGTACAACGCCAGGGCGGCGCGGGCCGATTCCCGCGTGATCACGCCGTCGGCGCGCACCTCGGCGTAGTCGCGGACGCGGCGCAGCAGCCGGTTGGCGATGCGGGGCGTGCCGCGCGAGCGCCCGGCGACCTCGGCGGCGGCGTCATCGGAGATCTCCACGTCCAGCAGCCGGGCGGACCGGCGGACGATGATCTCCAGCTCGGCGGGCTCGTAGAAGTCCATGTGCGCGACGAAGCCGAACCGGTCGCGCAGCGGGCCGGGCAGCATGCCCGCCCGCGTCGTGGCCCCCACCAGCGTGAAGGGGGCGATGTCCAGCGGGATGGCCGTCGCCCCGGGGCCCTTGCCCACGACGACGTCGACGCGGAAGTCCTCCATCGCCATGTAGAGCATCTCCTCGGCGGGCCGCGCCAGCCGGTGGATCTCGTCCAGGAACAGCACCTCGCCCTCGGCGAGGGTCGACAGCACGGCCGCGAGGTCGCCGGCCCGCTCGATCGCCGGACCCGAGGAGATCCGCAGCGGCTGCCCCAGCTCGGCGGCGATGATCATGGCGAGGGTGGTCTTGCCGAGGCCGGGCCCGCCCGACAGCAGCACGTGGTCGGGGGTCCGGCCGCGCCCGAGCGCGCCGTGCAGCACCAGCGAGAGCTGCTCGCGGACCCGCTCCTGGCCGACGAAGTCGGCCAGCTTCTTCGGCCGCAGCGCGGCCTCGATCTGCTGCTCGTCGACCCCGCCGGCGTCGGCCGACACCAGCCGCTCGGTCTCGTCGGTCCCGCTCATCCCCGCTCCCCGCGCCTCCCCTGGCTCCCTCACTGCCTGCTCAGCTTCTTCAGGGCCGACCTCAGCAGCGCCGCGACCGGGGGCGTCTCGCCGCCGTCGAGCTCGGCGGCGACGGCGTCCACGGCGGCGTCGGCGTCCTTGGCCGACCAGCCGAGGTTGACCAGGCCCATCTGCACCTGCTGGCGCCACGGCTCGGCGCGGGCGGGCGCACGCAGGTCGCCGCCGTCGTCGCCGACCGGGCCGCCGAGGCGGTCCCGCAGTTCCAGGACGATGCGCTGCGCGCCCTTCTTGCCGATGCCGGGCACCTTGGTGAGCGCCGTCACGTCCTCGGTGGACACGGCGCGGCGCAGCGCGTTCGGCGAGTGGACCGCCAGCATCGCCAGGGCGAGGCGGGGCCCGACGCCGCTGGCGGTCTGGAGCAGCTCGAAGACGGTGCGCTCGTCGTCGTCGGCGAACCCGAACAGGGTGAGGGAGTCCTCCCGGACGACGAGGGAGGTCGGCACCCGCGCCTCCTCCCCGACCCGCAGGCCCGCCAGCGTGGCGGGGCTGCACTGCACCGAGAGGCCGACGCCGTGCACGTCGATCACCGCCCCGTCGGGCCCGGCGGCGGCCACCCGGCCGCTGACGAAGGCGATCACTTGACGCTTCCTCCTCTGCTCCGGGCGGCGAGCCGGTCCCGTTCGGCCCGGGCCGCCTCCTCGATCCGCGACCGCTGGGCGTGCGCGAGCCGCCGCTGCGCTCCCCCGCGCCACACGTGGCAGATGGCCAGGGCGAGCGCGTCCGCGGCGTCCGCCGGCTTCGGCGCCGTCTCCAGGGACAGCAGCCGGGTCACCATCCTGGTCACCTGCGCCTTGTCGGCGCGGCCGTTCCCGGTGACGGCGGCCTTGGCCTCGCTGGGGGTGTGCAGCGCGACGGGCAGGCCCCGCCGGGCGGCCAGCAGCATCGCGATCCCGGCGGCCTGGGCCGTGCCCATCACCGTCCGCACGTTGTGCTGGGAGAACACGCGCTCGACGGCGACGGCGTCGGGGCGCAGCTCGTCCATGACGGCCGCGATGCCCGTCTCGACGCCCAGCAGGCGCAGGGCGTGGTCCTCGTCGGGGGCGGTCCGCACGACCGACACGTGCACCAGCCGCAGCCGCTTGCCCGGGGCGCCCTCGACGACCCCGACCCCGCACCGGGTGAGGCCGGGGTCCACCCCCATCACCCGCACGGCCGCTCCTTCGATCATCTGTTCGGCCGCCAACGCTATCAATCCGCGTGGCCGGTCAGAAGTAGTCCAGCGAGAACGGCGTGGCCGCGAACGCGGCCCCGAGCGCCTCCGCGTCCCCGCCCTGGAGCAGTCCGGCGCGGCGGAGGGTCGGCACCGGTATCCCGCAGTAGAGGGCCGACAGGCCGCGCGGCCCGAGGCGCACGGCGCCGGAGCCGGCGGCGGAGCGTTCCAGCCGCCCCTCGCCGCCCTCGATCTCCAGGCGCCAGTGGCCCGCGTTCGCCGGACGCAGCGGATCGTCGATCTCCAGCGGGACGCCCGCGGCGACCCCGGCCGGGTAGCCGCGCGCCGCGATCGCCGCGGGCGCGTCGACCACCCGCAGCATCCACTGGGAGCGGTGGACGGTCTCCTGCTCGCGCTCGCGCGGCAGCCACAGCACCGGGTCCATCGGCGACACGCAGGCCCGCACCGACTCGGCCGTGGACGAACCGGACCCGACGATCGCCCACAGCGCCCTCAGCGTCCGCTCGGACGAGGCGACGAGCCGCTCGACCTCCAGCCCGGCGTTGCCCTCCGCCCAGCGGTAGGAGAGGAACCCGTCCTCGGCCAGGTAGTGGTAGGCGTCCGGGCCACCGAGGTGCTCGCGCCACCTCGCCTCCGGCCAGCCGACCGGACCGCAGTCGCGCGCGGCCCGGTGCACGCGGCCGACCACGGCGGCCACCTCGGCGGCGTCGCCGGGCCCGGCCCTGCGGACGGGGACCCGCTCGGCCGCGATCGTGCGCAGGGCCTCGGTGGACAGGTCGACGTGGTGCCAGCCCCCCGCGTGCTCCCAGCCGAGCGACCGGTAGAGCCGCGTCGTGGCCGGATACAGCATGGCGAGCGGGTGACCGAGATCGGCGCACCGCCCCAGCAGGTCGGACACCAGGCGGCGGCCGAGCCCCCGCCCGCGCTCCTCGGGCGCGACCGTGATCGCGCTGACGCCGGCCGTGGACACCGCCCGCCCGTGCCACCACTGCGTCATGTCGAGCAGCGCCCCCGTGGCGACGACCGCGCCGCCGTCGAGGCCGGCGAACTGCCTCCCCGCCTCCGCCGCCTGCCGGACCAGCCGGGACCGACGCGCCCACACCTCGTCGGACAACGGCCCGAAGGCGCGGGCGCGGATGTCGCGGACGGCGTCCGCCTCGTCTGGTGCCAGAGCGCGAATCTCCATGATCCAGACCGTATGCGACGGCGCCGACGGGAACGCCGCCGCACCCGGGCGGGCGGCGGCGGCGTTCGCGGGACGACGGGGCGTCAGGCGTCGATGGAGGCCATGACCTCGTCGCTCACGTCGAAGTTGGCGTAGACCTCCTGGACGTCGTCGGAGTCCTCCAGGGCGTCCAGGAGCCGGAACACCTTCTTGGCGTTGTCCTCGTCGAGCGGGACGGTGACGCTCGGCAGGAACTTGCTCTCCGCCGACTCGTAGTCGATCCCGGCGTCCACCAGCGCCGAGCGGACCGCGACCAGGTCGCCGGCCTCGCTCACGACCTCGAAGTTCTCCTCGTCGAGGTCGTTGACCTCCTCGGCCCCGGCGTCCAGGACGGCCATCATGACGTCGTCCTCGCTGGTGCCGGCCTTGGGGACGATCACGACGCCCTTGCGGTTGAACATGTACGAGACCGAGCCCGGGTCGGCGAGGGAGCCGCCGTTGCGGGTCAGGGCGACGCGGACCTCGGAGGCGGCCCGGTTGCGGTTGTCGGTCAGGCACTCGATGAGCACGGCGACACCGCCGGGGGCGTAGCCCTCGTAGGTGATGTTCTGCCAGTCGGCGCCCCCGGCCTCCTCACCGGCGCCCCGCTTGCGGGCGCGCTCGATGTTGTCGTTCGGGACCGAGTTCTTCTTCGCCTTGTAGATGGCGTCGTAGAGGGTGGGGTTCGCGTCGGGGTCGCCGCCGCCCGTCCGGGCCGCCACCTCGATGTTCTTGATCAGCTTGGCGAAGAGCTTGCCCCGCTTGGCGTCGAGGGCCGCCTTCTTGTGCTTGGTCGTCGCCCATTTGGAATGGCCGGACATCTGTCAATCCTCCTCTGTCGTCCGGCGCACCAGATCGGCGAAGTAGTGGTGCACGCGGAAATCGCCTGTCAACTCCGGATGGAACGCGGTCGCCATGAGGCGCCCCTGGCGGACGGCGACGATCCTACCGGCGTTCGGCCCGCTCTCCGCGCGTCCGAGGATCTCGACGGCGTCGCCGACGGACTCCACCCAGGGTGCGCGGATGAAAACGGCGTGGTACGGCGTGTCACCCATACCGGTCAGCGGGACGGCGGCCTCGAACGAGTCGACCTGCCGGCCGAACGCGTTGCGCCGCACGGTCATGTCGATCCCGCCGACGGTCTCCTGGCCCGCCACGCCGCCCCGGATCCGGTCCGCCAGCATGATCATGCCGGCGCAGGAGCCGTAGGCGGGCATGCCCGCCTCGATCCGCTTGCGCAGCGGCTCCAGCAGCTCGAACGAGCGCGCCAGCCGCCACATGGTGGTGGACTCCCCGCCGGGCAGGACCAGCCCGTCGACCCGTTCCAGCTCGTCGGGGCGGCGCACCTTCACGGCGCGCGCCCCGGCCTCCTCCAACGCGCGCGCATGCTCGCGCACGTCGCCCTGCAGGGCGAGGACACCGATCGTGGGCACAGCAGTCACGTGGAAACCTTCCGGGGGCACAGGAGACGTCTCAACCCTAGACGTTCCTTACAACGCCCCACGACCTGGCTGATCTTCCCAGGCGTCGGACGCTTCACTGTGGGGAGAACCCCACACACCCCCAAGAACAGGGCCTGACCGACGCCTTCCGCTCCGCAGGCTCCGCTCCAGACGTCGGACACTTCACTGTGGGGAAAACCCCACACCCCCAAGAACAGGGCCTGACCGACGCCTTCCGCTCCGCAGGCTCCGCTCCAGGCGTCGGTCAGGCGTGCCGGAAGCGGCGGACCGGAAGTTCCAGGGGGAGGAAGCCGTCCTTGCCGCGGTCGGCGATGCCGCGGCCGAACATGTGCTCCTCGGCGAGGGCGAGGCCGAACTCCTCGGGGTCGAAGGGGAGCGGGACGTCCGGGGCGCCCGCGTCGACGGCGCGCCAGAAGGGGCGCTCGACGGGCAGCCGCTCGCCCTGGTCGACGACCACGCCGTCCTCGGCGGTGACGTAGACGTCGCGGAGCAGCACGCCCGACTCGTACCAGCGGAACCAGCAGCTGCGGATCACGTTGTGCAGGACGAGGACGCCGCAGCGGGAGCCGGGGAGCGCCGCCGCGGCGGTGTCGGCGATGCGGCGGGCGTCGTCGTCGAGGCAGAACAGCCGCCGGTCGCACAGCAGCAGCGCCCGCTCGAAGGCGCCGACGAACAGCTCGTCCTCGTACGGCCAGAGCGCGAAGTCCAGGACCGTGTCGCCGGTCTCGGTGAGGGAGGCCGCCGGATACAGGCGGCGCGCGATCTTCGCGGCGGCGTCCGGATCGGGCACCAGGCCCGGCCGGAACACCTCGGCGGGTTCACCCGCGCTCGCGCACGCCAGCGCGACCGACCAAGCCATGCTCCATCCCTCCCGCGGCCGGGCGCCGGCCAGGGCTCGCCCCTCCGGCCGCGCCGTCAGCGTAAACCCTCTCGGCGGCCCGTGTGGAGGGGGTACCCACCGATCCGCCCGGCCACCCGGGCCGGGCGGACGCACCCCGCGCTACCAGCCGCGGCCGGCGAACTTCTGGTCCTCGCCGAGGGAGGCGGCGTTGATGCCGACCATGGCCTCGCCGAGACCGCGGGACACCTTGGCGATCACGTCGGGGTCGTCGTGGAAGGTGGTGGCCTTCACGATCGCCTCGGCGCGCTGGGCCGGGTTGCCGGACTTGAAGATCCCGGAGCCGACGAAGACGCCCTCGGCGCCGAGCTGCATCATCATCGCGGCGTCGGCGGGGGTCGCGATGCCGCCGGCGGTGAACAGCACGACGGGCAGCTTGCCCGCCTGCGCGACCTCCTTGACCAGCTCGTAGGGGGCCTGGAGCTCCTTGGCCGCGACAAAGAGCTCGTCCTCGGGCAGGTTCTGCAGGCGGCGGATCTCCTGCCGGATCTTGCGCATGTGCGTGGTGGCGTTGGAGACGTCGCCGGTGCCCGCCTCACCCTTGGAGCGGATCATCGCCGCGCCCTCGGTGATGCGGCGCAGCGCCTCGCCCAGGCTGGTGGCCCCGCAGACGAAGGGGACGGTGAACGCCCACTTGTCGATGTGGTTGTCGTAGTCGGCGGGCGTGAGCACCTCGGACTCGTCGATGTAGTCGACGCCGAGGGCCTGCAGCACCTGCGCCTCGACGAAGTGGCCGATGCGGGCCTTGGCCATGACGGGGATGGAGACCGCGGCGATGATCCCGTCGATCATGTCGGGGTCGCTCATCCGGGAGATGCCGCCCTCGGCGCGGATGTCGGCGGGGACCCGCTCCAGGGCCATGACGGCGACCGCGCCCGCGTCTTCGGCGATCTTCGCCTGCTCGGGCGTGACGACGTCCATGATCACGCCGCCCTTGAGCATCTCCGCCATGCCGCGCTTGACGCGGGCGGTCCCGGTCTCGGGCGCGGCGTTGTCAGGGGCGGGAGTGGAAGTGGACACGGGCATTCCTCACGTGGACGGACGACAAGTCTTTTTCCCATGTTATTGCCTGCTCGCATGACCTCTCGACCCGGCAGAGTGTCAGCGGAGGGCGTCGGCCGCTTACGGAGTGACGGGCGGGGGCCGCCAGGCGCGGCGGGCTAGGGGATGTAGGGCTTTCCGTCGTTGACGAGCACGACCCAGACCTGGCCGCGGGCGAAGTTCATCGGCTTGCCGTCGGCGGTGGTGTAGGTGGTGCCCTTGTCCTCGGAGGGACGCGACCACTTGGCGCCGTAGGCCTTGCCGTCGCGCAGGACGACCGCGCGCCCGGTGCCGGTGGTGTGGATCAGCGGCGTGTAGCTGCCGAGGAAGTCGTGGAACTTCGAGCGGGTCGTCTTGGCGTACTGGACGACGACGGTCTTCCCGCCGAGCACCCCGCCCTCGGCGGCACGGTCGGGGGTGCCGCCCCAGCTGGCGAGCCACCGCTTCTGCTTGGCCGACCACGTGAAGCCCATCGTGGCGGTGGGCCACCGGGCGGTGAACGACCGGGTGGGCTTGCCGCCCTCGGGGGCGTCCCCGAAGGTGAAGCCGATGTCGCGCGGCTTCGCGGCCTTCGGCGCCTGCTTCAGCAGGTTCCTCGGATCGGCGTAGAGGTTGTACGGGATGCGCCTGTCGCCGGAGCGGAAGTACGCGCCGCCCGCGTTCTCCTGGGAGATGTCGTACACGGGCGCCTTGCGGATGTACTTCTTCATCTTGCTCTGGACGCCGGAGAACGCGAAGGCGGGACGGCCGAACTGCGGAAGGATGTGCAGGTCGGAGATGCGGGCGCTGCGGACGGGCCCGACCTTCTTCGGCAGCTTGGAGGAGTAGACCGCCATCAGCCGGGTCTCGCCGCCCTCGACCTGCTCGACGTAGACGATGTCGGCGGCCGAGACGCCGCTCTGCGGGAGCGCGGGCCGGGTGTTCTCGATCTTGACCGCGAGGACGGGGTTGCCCAGCCCCTTGGCGCCGCCGGTGAACGGATGCGTCGCGGGGGTCGGCGTCCCGCCGGCCTGGGGCGCGTCCGTGGCGCTCGGCGTCGGCGGCGGCGCCGGCTTCGCGCCGTCCGAGCCCGAGCAGGCCGACAGCCCGGCGCCGAGGACGAGGACGCCCATTGCCGCGGCCGCGCGTCCCCGGACGGTGGTGTCCCAGACAGATCGCACGATCTACCCCTCCTTTGGACGATCTGCCAGAGGGTAGCGAACGTGATCCCGTGCGCTCGCCCGTCCGGTGGTACGGCCGCGCGGGGCTCTCCCGATCAATGCGGCTCCGGCGGATCGCGGGCCGTCAGATCCCGGGCGGGTCGTCGTCGATCTCGAAGAAGTCCGGGAGCGGGGCCCTCCCGGCGAGCGGGAGCACGCGGATGAGCAGCTTGCGGCGCGCGATCCGGGCCTGGGAGACGGCGTCGTTGTAGAAGCGGCGGGCGTAGGCGACCTTCGCGGCGGCGGACGACAGCTCCTCCAGGACCGCCCTGCCGTCGCCGCCGCCCCGGGCGTCGAGCGCGTCGACGAACCCGGGCTGGTCGACGGCGGCGCGCAGGGCCCGCGACAGGTCGCTCTCGGCGAACTCGCGGCCCTCGGCGTCTGCGGTGCGGGCCTCGTGGGCGGCGGTGGCCAGCACCAGGCTGGTGGCGGGGTCCAGGAGCCGGGACGCGGCCAGCTCCAGCGTGGCGGCGGCCCGCCTGACGAGCGCGGCGTCGAGCGCGGCGCGGGCGGTCTCGACCCGCACGTGCAGCCGGTCGAGACGGGTGGCGCGCCACGACACGTACACCGCGATCAGGAAGACGACGGCGATCCAGAACAGGACGTCGATGACCCAGTCGTAGGACATGCCGCCCCTACGCCCCGAGCCCGGACTCGACCACGCGGACGCGGCCGCCGGTGACGGTCTCGTACACCCGCACCACGTCGCGGGCCACCGACGACCAGTCGTAGGTCCGCACGGCCGCGCGCGCCTCGGCCGACAGCTGCTTGCGGCGGGCCGGGTCGTCGAGCAGCGCCCCGGCCGCCGCGGCGAGCGCCTCGTGGTCGCCGACCGGGAACAGCACCCCGGCCCGGCCGCCGCGCAGGACGCGGTCGAACGCCTCGATGTCGCTGGCGATGATGGGCGCGCCCGCCGCCATGGCCTCGGCGAGGACGATGCCGAAGCTCTCGCCGCCGAGGTTGGGCGCGACGAACACGTCCACCGAGTGGTAGGCGCGGACCTTGTCGGCCTCGCTCACCAAGCCGAGCACGACGACGCGGTCGCGGAGGTCGGCCGGGACCCGGGCCAGCACGTCGCCGGCGTCGCCGGGGCCGGCGAGCAGCAGCCGCAGCCCGGGCCGCGCCCGGGCGAGGACCTCGAAGGCGCGCAGCAGCACCTGCAGGCCCTTGCGCGGCTCGTCCATCCGGCCGAGGAAGCCGAGCGCTCCCCCGTCGCCGCCCCCGGGCGGCGTGCCGGTGCGGCCGCGCCAGCCGGCCAGCGGCTCCGCCATCGCGTAGCGCTCGGTCGCGACGCCGTTCGGGATCAGCACGGCGTCGCCGCCGAGATGCTCGACGAGGGTGGTGCGGGCGGCCTCCGACACCGCGATCCGGCCGGTGATCTTCTCCAGGGCGCTCTGCAGGATCGGCGCGGTGACCGACAGCGCCCGCGACCTCTCGTAGGACGCGTGGAACGTGCCGACGATGGGCCCGTCGGCCGCCCAGCAGGCGAGCAGCCCGAGCGAGGGCGCGGCGGGCTCGTGGACGTGCAGGACGTCGAACCCGCCCTCGCGGATCCAGCGCCGGACCCGCCCGGCCGACAGGAATCCGAACGCCAGCCGCGCGACCGAACCGTTGTACGGGACGGGGACGGCGCGTCCGGCGGACGCGACGTAGGGCGGCAGGTCCGCGTCGTCGTCGGCGGGCGTGATGACCGACACCTCGTGACCGAGCGCGATCAGCGCCTCGGTGAGGTCGCCGATGTGCTGCTGGACACCGCCCGGCACGTCCCAGGTGTAGGGGCAGACGAGTCCCACCTTCATCGGCCGGCCCTCATCTTCGGCCGTCCGCGAGGTCGTCCACCCAGACCTTCTGCAGCATGTGCCAGTCCTCGGGGTGGGCGGCGATGCCCTCCTCGAAGGCGCGCGCGAGGTCCTGGGTCATGGCCTGGATCTTCTCCTGTCTGCCGCCCTCGTCCGGCACGGGGACCTCCTCGTGGACCCGCGCCGCCCAGTACTCGCCCTCATACCAGAGTGTCACGGGAATGAGGGCGGCGCCCGTCTGGAGGGCCAGCGCGGCCGACACGGCGGGCATCCGGGCGGTGGCGCCGAAGAACTCCACGTCGATGCCGCTCTCGGTCAGGTCGCGGTCGACGACCAGGCACACCGGCCGCCCGGCGCGCAGCCGCTGCGCCATCCGCCCGTAGGCGGAGGCGCCCTTGTGCGCGAGCACCTCCATCCCGAGGCCCTCGCGGAACTCGACGAACCGGTCGAACAGCGACGCGGGTTCGAGCCGCTCGGCGACGGTGGTGAAGGGGTAGCCGTTGTGCACCAGCCACGCGCCCGCGTGCTCGTAGTTGCCCATGTGGGGCAGCGCCAGGATGACCCCGCGCCCGGAGTCGAGGTTGGTGAAGATCTTCTTCTCGCCGGTGACCCGCATCCGGCCGAGGATCCGCGCCCGGTCGTACTCGGGCAGGCGGAAGACCTCCAGCCAGTAGCGGAAGTAGGAGCGCAGGACCTTCTTGCTGAGGACGCGGACCTCGTCGTCGACGGCGTCCTTGCCGAGCACGCGGCACAGGTTCTTCTCCAGCTGCCGCACGCCGCCGCCGTTGCGGTGCCAGGTGCGGTCGGCGAGCGCGGCGAACAGCAGGCGCGCCGCGCTCTCCGGCATCTTGCGGACGACCGTCCAGCCCAGGGCGTAGACGGCGTCGGTCACCTCGTCCCGAAGGGACGGCGCCTCCGCGCGGCGGGGCGTGGTCATGGACGCGGCTCCGGCGTCTTCTCGGCTCCGTTCTGCGCGCCGTTCCCGGCCCCCGCGCCCGCGCCGGGCCTCGCCTGGGCGTACACCGCCGCGAACCGCTGCCCGACGGTGATGGTGCTGAGCACGGCGAGGCCCCAGAGGGCGACGGCGAGGATGTAGGGGACGCCGAGCCCGTCGAACCCGGCCGCGACCAGGACGACGATGAGGCGCTCGGCGCGCTCGGCGATGCCGACGTTGCAGGTGTAGCCGAGGCCCTCGGCGCGGGCCTTGGCGTAGGAGACCACGACCCCGGCGACCAGGCAGTACAGGGCGACCCCGGCGAGGGGCTCCTGCCCGGCCCGGTACAGCCCGATCATCAGCCCGGCGAAGATCGCGGCGTCGGCGACGCGGTCCATGGTGGAGTCCAGGAACGCGCCGAACGCGGAGATCTTCCCGGTGACCCGGGCGACCGCGCCGTCGAGCATGTCGAACAGCACGAACGCGGTGATGACCATCGTCCCCCAGAAGAACTCCCCGCGGGGGAACAGCACGAGCGCGCCGGCGGCGACGCCGATCGTCCCGATGACGGTGATGGCGTTCGGCGAGACCCCGGTCCGCGCGACCGCCTGTCCGACGGGGGTGAGGACTCGCCCCAGCGCGGGCCTGATCTTGTTGAGCATCGACGTCCGTTCTCGTGATCATCGGGAGTCGCGGCCACCGGGAGTCGTGCTCACCGGAGCGGCCCCGCCGCGGGCGACCGGCGCTCGCGCGGCGCGCCCATCGTAGTGCGCACGCCGCGGACGCGCGGCCGGTCGCCCGGGCCGCCGCCCCGCGGCCCGGACCGATCGCGGTTGTTTGCCGTTCACCCCTTGTGATCCCGGCCCTCACGGGAAAGGCTGTTGACACGGGTGTGACGTCGGTCACGCGCGATGGACGAGGTCGGACGCCGCACTCGGACGTCAGGGCCGGGCCCGCGGGGCCGGGCCCCAGCCGCACGCGGGCCTCCGCGAGAGGCCCGTCCGAGGAGGTAGTCATGGCGGACAAGGGAGGCCACCCGGGAGCCCCCGGCAGGGCACCGGAGGCCGACGGGTGCGACAGGGTGCGCAATGTCGCGCTGGTCGGCCATTCGGGGGCCGGCAAGACCACGCTCGTCGAGGCGCTGCTCGCCGCCACGGGCACGCTGCAGCGGGCGGGGAAGGTCGAGGACGGCACCACCGTCAGCGACTTCGACGAGGTCGAGGTGCGCCAGCAGCGCTCGGTCAACCTCGCGCTCGCGCCGCTGACGCACGGCGACATCAAGGTCAATCTCATCGACACCCCCGGCTACGCCGACTTCGTCGGCGACCTGCGGGCCGGGCTGCGCGCCGCAGACGCGGCCCTGTTCGTGATCTCGGCGGTGGACGGCATCGACGGGCTCACCCGGATGATCTGGGAGGAGTGCGCGGCGGTGCGGATGCCCCGCGCGGTCGTCATCACCAAGATCGACCAGCAGCGCGGCGACTACGACGACGTGGTCATGACCTGCCAGGACGTCTTCGGCGAGGGCGTCGCGCCGCTGTACTTCCCGGCCCAGGGCGACGACGGCCTCAAGGGCCTGATCGGGCTGCTGTCGCAGCGCTGCCTCGACTACTCGACCGGGAAGCGCACCGAGTGCGACCCCGATCCCCGGTACCTGGACCAGATCTCCGAGCAGCGCGCCTCGCTCATCGAGGGGATCATCCAGGAGAGCGAGGACGAGACCCTCATGGACCGCTACCTGTCCGGTGAGGAGATCGACGTCAAGGCGCTCATCGAGGACCTGGAGACTGCGGTGGCGCGCGGCAGCTTCTACCCCGTCCTCGCGACGTCGGTGCCGCACGGCGACCACCCCGGCCCGGTCGTCGGCATGCTGGAGCTCCTGGAGGTCATCACCCAGGCGTTCCCCTCCCCCCTCGAACACGGCATCCCGCCGGTGACCCCCGTGGCGGGCGGGCCCCCGAAGGAGATCTCCTGCGATCCGGACGGGCCGCTGGTCGCCGAGGTCGTCAAGACCACGTCCGACCCCTACGTCGGGCGGATCTCGCTGGTCCGCGTCTTCTCCGGGACGCTGCGCCCCGACACGACCGTCCACGTCTCCGGGCACGGCATGGAGGACCGCGGCCACGAGGACCACGACGTCGACGAGCGCGTCGGCGCGCTCACCTCGCCGCTGGGCAAGACGCAGCGCACCGTGGCGTCGTGCGGGGCGGGCGACATCTGCGCGGTGGCGAAGCTCGGGCGCGCCGAGACCGGCGACACGCTGTCGGATCCGGGCACTCCCCTGGTGATGGCTCCCTGGTCCATGCCGGACCCGCTGCTGCCGGTCGCGATCCGCGCGAAGTCCAAGGCCGACGAGGACAAGCTGAGCCAGGCGCTCGGCCGGCTCGTCGCCGAGGACCCGACGCTGCGGCTGGAGAACAACGCCGAGACGCGGCAGCTGGTGCTGTGGTGCATGGGGGAGGCCCACGCCGACGTGCTCATCGAACGGCTGCGGGCCCGGTACGGCGTCGAGGTCGAGCGGGTGGACCTGCGCGTCCCGCTGCGGGAGACGTTCGGCGGGGCGGCGAAGGGCCTCGGCCGGCACGTCAAGCAGAGCGGCGGGCACGGCCAGTACGGCATCTGCCACATCGACGTCGAGCCGCTGCCCTCCGGCGAGGGCTTCGAGTTCGTCGACAAGATCGTCGGCGGGGTCGTCCCGCGCCAGTTCATCCCGTCGGTCGAGAAGGGCGTCCGGCAGCAGATGGAGCGCGGCGTGTCCGCCGGGTACCCGATGGTCGACATCAGGGTCACGCTGCACGACGGCAAGGCCCACTCGGTCGACTCCTCGGACATGGCGTTCCAGGCCGCCGGGGCGCTCGCGCTGAAGGACGCGGCGGGCCGGGTGCCGATCCTGCTGCTGGAGCCGGTCGACGAGGTCGAGGTGCTGATCGCCGACGAGTACGTGGGACAGATCATGTCCGACCTCACCTCGCGGCGCGGCCGGGTGCTCGGCTCCCAGGCGGTGCCCGGCGGACGCACGATGATCAAGGCGGAGGTGCCGCAGCTGGAGATCGTCCGGTACGCGATCGACCTGCGGTCGATGTCGCAGGGCACCGGCACGTTCACCCGCGGCTTCCTGCGGTACGAGCCGCTCCCGTCGCATCTCGCCGACAAGGTCGCCGCCGACGGCAGGGACGGCTGACCGCACGCCCGCGGACGGGGTCCGGCGCGGGCCGGGCCCCGCCCGTCCCCTCCGCCGCGGTGACGCGCGGCGCCCGCGGACGCGACCTCGGGGGGAGCCGGGCTCATCCCGCAGGGTGACCCGCGATTCGGCCGCAGGACCGATGATCAGGGCCGGTCCGCGGTGGCATCGTGGTCGCACAATGGAAAACGTGGACGACCCCCGAGTCCCGGCCGCCCCCGGTCGCCGGGCGTTCATCAAGGGGTTCGGCCTGGCGGCCGCCGGAGCGGTCACGCTGGGCGCGGGGGCGGAGGCGGTCGGCGCCGTGGTCGGGTCCGGGAACCCGCCGTCGTCGGCGATGGCGGTGCCCATCGCCGGCCCGTGGCGGCCCGGGAGCGCGCATGTCGACGTGGTCTGGGGCGTCGACACCGCCCAGAAGCTCGTCGCCCTCACCTTCGACGACGGGCCGATGCCCAACTGGACGCCCATGGTGCACGACATCCTGGACGCCGAGCGGGTCAAGGCCACGTTCTTCCTCGTCGGGGAGCGGCTCGTCCGGCACGCGCGGCTCGTGCACGGGCGGATGGACCGGCACGAGGCCGGCAACCACACCTGGCAGCACCAGGACCTGTCGCGCCTCTCCGACGAGCGGGCCCTGGAGCAGCTGCGGCGCGCCCACAACGCCATCGGGCGGATCGTCGGGAAGGAGCCGCGGTTCCTGCGGCCCCCGTTCGGCCACCTGGGCGGGACCACGCTGAGCGCCGCGTGCCGGTTCGACTACGACATCGCGCTGTGGTCGATCAAGATGCTGGAGAAGACCTACGAGGACGACCCGCCGGCACTGGTGGACTACATCGTCGGCAACACCGGGCCCGGCACGATCCTGCTCGCCCACGACACCGGCAACCACGACCGCCTGGTCGCGCTGCGCAACCTCGTCCCCATGATCCGCGGCCTGCGCGCCAAGGGCTTCGAGTTCGTCACGGTCTCGGAGCTGATGAGCGTCTCGCAGGCCCCCTCCCGCGCGCCGGGCGACGGGGGCCTGCGGCGCGCCGTGCCCCCCGCCTAGGACGGCCGGCGCGCGGACGCCGGAAGGTCAGTCGTGCGGCCAGGCGTCGGCCAGCATCTGCCGGGTGTCGCGCAGGAGCTGCGGGAGCACCTTGGTGTGCCCGACGACCGGCATGAAGTTGGTGTCGCCGCCCCAGCGCGGGACGACGTGCTGATGCAGGTGGGCCGCGATGCCGGCGCCGGCGACGAGACCGAGGTTCATGCCGACGTTGAAGCCCTGCGCGCCGCTGGCCTTGCGCAGCGCCGTCAGGGACCGCTGCGTGAACGTCGCCAGCTCCACGTACTCCGGCTCTTCGAGGTCGGCGTAGTCGGCGACGTGCCGGTACGGGACCACCATCAGGTGCCCGGAGTTGTAGGGGTAGAGGTTCAGCACCGTGAACACCGACGTCCCGCGCGCGACGATGAGCCCGTCCTCGTCGCTCATCTTCGGGATCTCGCAGAACGGGCAGCCGTCGCCCGAGCCCGCGCCCGTGGGCTTGTTCTCGCCCTTGATGTAGGCCATCCGGTGCGGGGTCCACAGCCGCTGGAAGTTGTCGGGCGTGCCGGCGCCGCCCCTCTCCTCCTCGAAGCGGGGCGTGCGCTCGTTCCCGGCGCCTGCCCCGGGCGCGTCCTCGCGCCCCTGCTGCACCACGGACTCCTCCGGCTCTGCGCTCAAGGCGGCGGTCTCCTTTTGTTCACGGCCTGACCAGCAGCATAGAGAGAGACGCCCTCGGGCCTGTAGCCGGGATCCCCTAGCATGGCCCGTCGGCGGGTCTTCGGACGCGCCCGCGATCCGGTGCCTGCGTGACGTTCCGCGCGTCGCTCCGACACCATGGTCACCCGACCGAACCGCAGGGAGCGATCATGACCGGGCTCGACAAGCGCCAGACCGGGAACGCCGAGCAGGGGCCGGGGGCCGGGCCCGGACCGCGGTTCCCCGGGGCGCCCGCCGGCCGCCCGGAGACCGATCCTCCCCCCGTCACGCCGTCGCAGGGCCCTGGTTCCCCGGCCGCACCTTCCCCTGGCGTGCCGTCCTCTGGCATGCCGTCCCAGAGCGTGCCCTCCCCGAACATCTCGTCCCCGGGTGCGCCGCTTCCGGGGATGCCGCAGGGGGCGCCGCTGTCCGCGCCTCCCGCGACCGCGACGCAGCAGCCGGTGCCGCCCCCGCGGAGCGTGCTGTCGTCGGGGCCGAACGCGGTGCCGATGACCATGCACGGCTCGTCCGGCGACCTCAGCGCGCCGGTGGACGGCCGCATCACGATCGGCAACGCGGTGATCGGGAAGATCGCCGCGTTCGCCGCGCTGGAGGTGGAGGGCGTCGCCGGCCTCAGCGTCCGGGAGGAGCCCGCCGCCACGGGCGTTCGCGTCGTCCAGAACGACGACGAGGTCACGCTGGACGTCGCCATCGCCGTCGAGTACGGCCTCGTGATCAAGGACGTGGCGACGAAGGTGAAGGCGAACGTGGCGCGGGTGGCGGGCATGATGCTCGGGACGCGGGTCGCCGCCGTCAACGTGTCGGTCGAGGACGTCCGTCAGGCGGGACGGGCGTAGCAGTTCTCCATCCCGCCCCCCACCGAGATCGTGGTGACCTTGACGCGCTCGACCAGCTGCGGCGCGACGCCCGTGAAGTGGAACGTCTGCGGCCCGCCGGTGCGCACGGTCCTCTGCTGGGCGGTGGGCTCCCGTCCGCGCAGTGACAGCTCCGCCCGGATCGCGCCGCTGGCGGAGACCGCGATGACGACGTCCACGCCCGTGGGAGTGGCCCGGTAGGACGCCGTCCCCTTCGGGCAGGCGCCGACGCCGCTCGATCCGTTCTGGGAAGGGATCTGCGGTCCGCCGCCCGGGCCGCCGGACCCGCCGGACCCGCCGCCGGGATAGGGCCGGTCGCCTCCGGTCTGCTGCGGTGCGGGACCGGTCGGGGTGACGGGCAGGCCCTCGCCTCCGGGGAGGCCCGTCCCCGCCTCCGGCGCGGACGGGTCCGCCGGCCCCCCGGAGCCGGCGACCCCCTTCGTGCCCTCGTCCATCAGGGGCATGAGGAGCACGATGACGGCGGCCGCGACGAGCGCCAGGGTGCCGGTGTAACCGGCGATCCGGAGCCAGAGCGACCGCCCCCGCCGCCCCGGCCTCCTGGACTTCATCTCCGCTGACTCCCCGGTCCTCGAACGTGAGCGATGAGGCTACCGGCTCAGACCTGCACGCGGGTCCGCACGGCCTCGACGATCTCCTCGACCGCCTCGTCGATCGGGACGCCGTTCTTCTGCTCGCCGTTGCGGTACCGGAACGACACCGCGTCCTTGGCGACGTCGTCGTCGCCCGCCAGCAGCATGTACGGCACCTTCTGCTTCTGGGCGTTGCGGATCTTCTTCTGCATCCGGTCGGAGGAGGCGTCCACCTCGACGCGCAGGCCGTGCTCGCGCAGCCGCGCGGCGACCTTGTCCAGGTGCGGGACGTGGGCGTCGCCGATCGGGATGCCGACCGCCTGCACCGGCGCCAGCCACGGCGGCATCGCGCCCGCGTAGTGCTCCAGCAGGACGCCGAAGAACCGCTCGATCGACCCGAACAGCGCCCGGTGCAGCATCATGGGCCGCTGCCGGGTGCCGTCGGCCGCCTGGTACTCCAGGCCGAAGCGCTCGGGCTGGTTGGGGTCGACCTGGATGGTCGACAGCTGCCAGGTGCGCCCGATCGCGTCCTTGGCCTGCACGGAGATCTTGGGGCCGTAGAACGCCGCGCCGCCCGGGTCGGGGACGAGGTCGAGCCCGGTGGACTCGGCGGCGCCGCGCAGGGCGGCGGTGGCCTTCTCCCACATCTCGTCCGAGCCGATGAACTTGTCGGACTCGTCGCGGGTGGACAGCTCCAGGTAGAACTCGTTCAGCCCGTAGTCGCGCAGCAGGCCGAGGACGAAGTCGAGGAGGCGCTTGATCTCCTCGCCCATCTGGTCCTCGGTGCAGTAGATGTGCGCGTCGTCCTGGGTCATGCCCCGGACGCGGGTGAGGCCGTGCACGACGCCCGACTTCTCGTACCGGTACACCGACCCGAACTCGAACAGCCGCAGCGGCAGCTCCCGGTAGGACCGGCCGCGCGCCCGGAAGATCAGGTTGTGCATCGGGCAGTTCATCGGCTTGAGGTAGTAGTCGCCGCCGTCGACCTCCATGGCGGGGAACATGTCGTCCTTGTACCAGCCGAGGTGCCCGGAGGTCTCGAACAGGTGGCCCTTGGTGATGTGCGGGGTGTTGACGAACTCGTACCCCTCCTCCTCGTGCCGGCGGCGCGAGTAGTCCTCCATCACCTTGCGGACGGCGCCGCCCTTCGGGTGGAAGACGGCGAGGCCGCTGCCGATCTCGTTCGGGAAGGAGAACAGGTCGAGCTCGGCGCCGAGGCGGCGGTGGTCGCGCTTCTCGGCCTCCTCCAGGAACTTCAGGTACTCGTCCTGCTTGTCGCGGGACTCCCAGGCGGTGCCGTAGATCCGCTGGAGCTGCGGGTTCTTCTCGCTGCCGCGCCAGTAGGCGCCGCCCGAGCGCATCAGCTTGAACGCGGGGATGACCCGGGTGGACGGCAGGTGCGGGCCGCGGCACAGGTCCTTCCAGCGCAGCTCGCCGGACTTGGCGTCCAGGTTGTCGTAGATGGTCAGCTCGCCGCCGCCCACCTCGACCTCGGCGCCGTCGGCGGCGTCCGCGACCGGGCCGGACCCCTTCAGCCCGATCAGCTCCAGCTTGTAGGGCTCGGCGGCCAGCTCGGCGCGCGCGTCCTCCTCGGAGACGGGGCGGCGGGCGAACCGCTGCCCCTGCTTGACGATCTCGCGCATCCGCTTCTCGATGCGCTTGAGGTCGTCGGGGGTGAACGGCTCGGGGACGTCGAAGTCGTAGTAGAAGCCGTTCTCCACCGGCGGGCCGATGCCCAGCTTCGCCTCGGGGAACAGCTCCTGGACGGCCTGCGCCATCACGTGGGCGGCGGAGTGGCGCATGATCGCCCGGCCGTCGTCCGAGCCGATCCGCACCGGCTCGACGGCGTCGCCGTCGCGCAGCTCGCCCGCGAGGTCGCGCAGCTCGCCGTTGACGCGGGCGGCGATCACGGTGCGGCCGTCGGCCTCCAGCGCCTGGCCCGCGGTGGTGCCCGCCGGCACCGCCCGCTCGCTGCCGTCGAGGGTGATGCGCAGCTCAGACACGGTGGACACGGGTACTCCTCGCGATGATGGGTCGGGGTCAACGGGGTTCGATGCTATCGACTCGGGGGGTCCCCCGGACGCGTGCGGTTCCATCGGCCGCTCCTCTCGGTCGGCGGAGGGCCCGCGGCGTCCCCGGACGGCGGAAGGGCCCCGGGGATCGCTCCCGGGGCCCTTCCGCGTGCAATGTCAGGACATGCCGCCGTCGCGCCGGGAGGAACCCGGCGTCGTCGTCTCTGCGGACACGTACGGCATGGAGCCACTCTAACCGATGGGCGGGCGGGCGGCCCGGCCTTTACGCGCGGGCCCGCGGGGCGGCGAGGTCGTCCATGTCCTCCAGTTCGCGCCCCTTGGTCTCGGGGACCGCGCGGAACACGAACAGGAACGCCAGGATCGAGAACAGGGTGTAGAGGCCGTAGGCGAGGCCCAGGGAGAAGCCGGAGATGCCGGGGAACGTCGTGGTGACCACCCAGTTGGCCAGCCACTGCGAGGCGGCGGCGACGGCCAGGGCGGAGGCCCGGATGAAGTTGTTGAACATCTCGCCGAGCATCACCCACACGACCGGCCCCCACGTCGCCGCGAAGGAGGCGACGAACACGTTGGCCGCGACGAGCGCCACGGGACCGGCGACGCCGCGGAGGTCGGGCGCGCCGTCCACCACGGGGGCGGTCGCGAAGCAGAGCGTGAGGGTGCCGAGGGAGACCGCCATGCCGGCGGCTCCGGCCAGCAGCAGCGGGCGCCGCCCGATCCGGTCGACGAGCGCGATCGCGACCAGCGTGAACGCGACGTTGACGACCGAGTTGATCACCGAGGTGAGCATCGCGTCGTTCTCGGAGAACCCGACGGCCTGCCACAGCGAGGAGGAGTAGTAGAAGATCACGTTGATGCCGACGAACTGCTGGAACACCGACAGCAGGATCCCGGCCCACACGATCGGCATCAGGCCGAACCGGCCGCCGCGCAGGTCGCCGAGCCGGACGGGCCGGTCCGCGGCGATGGAGCGGACGATCTCGCTGATCTTCACGTCCACGTCGCCGCGGCCCATCACGCGCCGCAGCACCTGCCGCGCGCGGGCCGTCTCGTGCTTCTTGACCAGGTAGCGGGGCGACTCGGGGATCGTGGTGGCGATCACGCCGTACATCACGGCCGGGACGATGGCGCTGGCGAACATCCACCGCCACGCGCCGCCGCCCCAGGGGAACGTTCCGGTGGCGCCGCCGTCGGACACCCGCGCGATGACGTAGTCGACCACGAGGGCGGCGAAAATGCCGAGCACGATCGCCATCTGCTGCAGCGAGCCGAGCCGGCCGCGCAGCGCGGCCGGGGCGATCTCGGCGATGTAGGCGGGCGCGATCACCGACGCGGCGCCGATGGCGAGGCCGCCGACCAGCCGCCAGGCGGTGAGGTCCACGGCGCTGAAGGCCAGCGCGGAGCCGAGCGAGCTGACCACGAACAGCCCGGCGGCGATGAGCATCACCCGCACCCGGCCGATCCGGTCGCTCAGCGGCCCCGCGAACCAGGCCCCGGCGGCGCAGCCGAGCAGCGCGGCGGAGACCACGAAGCCGACCGCGAAGCCGCCGAGGCCGAACTCCTTCTTGAGCGCGTCGACCGTCCCGTTGATCACTGAGGAGTCGTAGCCGAACAGGAATCCGCCGAGGGCCGCCGCTCCCGCCAGCAGCGCCGCCACCGCCGCGGAGTGCGAGGTCCCGTCCTCGCGGTGCTCGTCCGCCTGCCTCGGTCCGCTGCCCGCTGCCGTCATGGAGCCCGATCTTCCCCGGGAGCCGGACCTTATGCGGGCGGCGTCCGGTCAGTCGCGCACGGCGATTCCGAGCACGTGCGGCGAGGCCGGGTTGGCCCGGCTCGGCTCGGGGAACTCGAACCGCCGCTCGGCGCGCACGGTGAAGCCGCTGCCGGCGATCCACTCGCCCGTCGGGCGCGTGACGTGGCAGCCGGCGGCGAAGAACGGCCACAGCAGGTCGGCGTAGCGCTGGAACCGCACCTTGCCGGGCGTGCCGCCCCGCACGTGCTCGTAGTAGCGCAGCTCGCCGCCCGGCTTGAGGACGCGCCGCAGCTCGGCCAGCGCCCGGATGGGGTCCCGGACCGAGCACAGCACGAGCGACGCCACCGCCACGTCGAACGACGCGTCGTCGAGGTCGAGGTCCTCGGCGAGGCCGGGGCGCACCGTGATCGGGACCGGCGCGCGGCCGGCCGCGTGGGCGGCCTTCGCGCGCAGCCGCGGCTCGGGCTCGACGGCGACGACCTCGGTGACCTCGGGCGGGTAGTGCGGGAAGTTGGCCCCGTATCCGGCGCCCACCTCCACCACGCGGCCGGACGCCCCGGCCAGCAGCTCCGCGCGGCACGCGTCGCCGCCCGCCTTGGCGCAGCCGGCGTCCAGCCGCGGATAGAGGCGGGCGAAGATCGGATGGCTCAGGTCGGTCATTCCCGCAGTCTCCGCCGCCCCGGCGATCACCGCAAGATCGGCGGCCCC
The DNA here is from genome assembly GCF_040653135.1 of Actinomadura sp. NPDC048021. NCBI lineage: Bacteria > Bacillati > Actinomycetota > Actinomycetes > Streptosporangiales > Thermomonosporaceae > Actinomadura > Actinomadura sp. NPDC048021. Next base: position 67,187 of record NZ_JBEZJQ010000028.1, on the reverse strand, counting down.
GGGCTCGCCGGCCTCACCAGTCGGCGGCGGACTCGTCGGCGAGCCGGACCAGGCCGCCGCCCGAGTCGACGTCGTACCGGCGCATCGCGCTGAGCGGCGGCGAGTAGACGTGGACGCTGACGGCGGGCGCGTCCGAGGTGTTGCGCACGTCGTGGACGTAGCCCGGCCCGAAGGAGTGGGCCTGCCCGGCTCCGACGCCGCGGGCGGTCCCGATCCGCCGCGCGGCGGTGACGCGCTGCTCCTCCAGGGTCCCGAGGGCGACCGCGAACGCGCCCGCGGAGTCGCCGTGGTCGTGGAAGCCGGTCGACTGGCCGGGCAGCCAGCTGATCAGCCAGATCTCGTGGTCGGCGTCCTGGTGGACGCGCTCGTACCAGCGCCCTCTCGGGTCGAGCCGGACCCGGAGCAGCCACTCCCCCGGGTCGGCGGCGAGCCCGCGCGCCCGTTCGGCGAGGCTCCGGGGCGTGAAGGGGGCGCCCTCGGGCGCGGGCACGGTGAGGCCGGTCGTGGTGACGGTCATGCGGTCGCTCTCCTAGCGGTGTGCTGCCATTCCTCGTCGCGCTGGGCGGGACGGGCGGCGACACAGCGCGCTGGCCTGGCGGCGCAGGTCGACATGGAGGCGCTCGTGGCGGAGTCCGGTGATCGGCACGGGCACCAGCGTGGCCCAGATTCCATATAAAGTCAATCGGAAATAGCTGTTTACCGTCCCTCCCCGCCGCCGCGGGCGCCGCCCGGGCCTGATACCCAGGGGCTGGATCGGATCTCCCTCCACCGGGTCAGGCCTCCGGGGAGCCGGGCGTTCTAGGCTCGCAGCCAAATGAACGATCCAGACCGCCCCGCGACCGCGGGCCGCACCCGGCTGGCCGCCGGCGTCCGCGCCGCCCTCGTGCCCGGCCACGACGAACCGGCCGTCACGCTGCTGCCCGCCCACCCGGCGCTGCGCATCCCGATCCTGATCGTCCTGACGCTGCTGGCCGTCGGCTTCACCGCCGGGGACATCGCCATCTCCATCACGCAGTACCACGTCAACGCCCAGCTGGCCTGGCCCCTCGGCGCGCTGCAGGCGTTGCCCCTGCTGTTCGCGGCCCGCTGGCCCCTGGCCGCCTGGCGGGTCGCGGCGACCGGGCTGCTGCTGACGGTCTTCGTCCGGCACGGCGAGGGCTTCATGCCGTGGCCGGTGACGGCGATCCTCGCCCTCATCATCATCCTGTTCTTCGTCGGCGTCGGCGCCGCCCGGCAGACCACCGTCGGCGTCGGCGCGGTGACCATCGCCGGAGTGCTGGCGCCCGCCGTGCTGATCGGGATGCCCGGCTGGTTCGGCATGATCCTCGCCGGCATCGCGGCGGTCACGCTGACCTTCGGCGACGCGGTCGGCGGGCGGCACTCGGCCGTGGAGGAGCTGCGGTGGCGCGAGGAGCAGCACCGGCGCGACCTCGCCCGGCAGGCGGTGCTGGAGGAGCGGGCCCGCATCGCCCGCGAGCTGCACGACGTCGTCGCCCACCACATGTCGGTGATCGCGATGCAGGCGGAGGCCGCCCCCTACAAGATCCCCGAGCTGCCGGACGCGGCGCGGCAGACCTTCGAGGTCGTCCGGGACGCGGCCCGCGAGGCGCTGACCGAGACGCGCCGGGTCGTCGGGCTTCTGCGCGCCGACGACGAGGGCGCCGAGCGCGCCCCCCAGCCCGGCCTGGAACGGCTGGACGACCTGATCGGCGCGGCCCGCCGCTCGGGACTGTCGGTCGCGAGCACCGTCGTCGGGATGCCGCGCCCCCTGCACGCCGGGGTCGACCTGTCGGCGTACCGGATCGTCCAGGAGTCGCTGAGCAACGCCTCCCGGTACGCGCCGGGCTCCCGGGTCCACGTCGAGGTGCGGTACGGCAACGACACCCTGACGGTGACGGTCACCGACGACGGCGCCCGCAGCACGCCGGAGGAGTCGCACGGCGGCGGCCACGGGCTGGTCGGCATGCGCGAGCGCGCCACGATGCTCGGCGGCAGCCTCGACGCCGGGCCGCGCGAGGACGCCGGCTGGTCGGTCGTCGCCGAGCTCCCCTATGGCGATCCGGACTAGCCGGGGCGGGCCGGAGCATCCCGGCCGTAGGGTTGTGCCGTGACGATTCGGGTGCTGATCGCCGACGACCAGGTGATGATCCGCGACGGGCTCGCGGCGCTGCTGTCCTCCGATCCCGGGATCGAGGTGATCGGGCAGGCGGGCAACGGCCGCGAGGCGGTGGAGATGGCCCGCCGGCTCGACCCGGACGTGGTCGTCATGGACATCCGGATGCCCGAGATGGACGGCCTGGCCGCCACCGCCGAGCTGGCCGGCTCCCCCGACCCGGACGCGGACCCGGCCGGCGCCCGGCCGAAGGTGCTCATGCTGACCACCTTCGACCTCGACGAGTACGTCTACGAGGCGCTCGGCGCGGGGGCCAGCGGCTTCCTGCTGAAGGACGCCTCGGCGGCGGACCTGGTGAACGGCGTGCGGGTGGTGGCGGCGGGCGACGCGCTGCTCGCCCCGTCCATCACCCGCCGGCTGATCGGCGACTTCGCGCGCCGGCGCCGCCACCAGCGGCCGAGCCCGAAGGCGACCGCGGGCCTGACGCCGCGCGAGCTGGACGTGCTGCGGCTCATGGCCCGCGGCCTGTCCAACGCCGAGATCGCCGCCGAGCTGGTGCTGGCCGAGCAGACGGTGAAGACGCACGTCGGGCACGTGCTGACCAAGCTCGGGCTGCGCGACCGCACCCAGGCCGTCGTCTACGCCTACGAGAACGGGCTCGTCGGCTAGCGGCGGGCGCGGCTCAGCGCGACGGGTCGAGGACGAGCTTGCCGGTGGTGCGGCGGGCGCGCAGGTCCTCGTGGGCCTGCCGCGCCCCGGTCAGCCCGTACTCGCCGCCGGCGACGACGCGGACCACGCCGTCCGCGGCGAGGGCGAACAGCTCGTCCAGCGCCTGGCGCATCACGTTGCCGGGGAGCTGGAAGACGTGCGCCAGCCACATTCCGGAGATCGTGGTGGAGTGCGACATGAGCGTTGCGGGCCGGACGGGCGAGGGCTCCGTGCGCGACGCCATGCCGTAGAAGGCGAGGCGGCCGAACGGGGCCAGGGCGCGCAGGCTCTGGTCGGTCACCGTCCCGCCGGTCATCTCCAGGACGGTGTCGACGCGCCTGCCCTCGTTGGCCTCGATCAGCGCCCGGGTGAGGTCGGGCACGCCCGCGTCGATCGCGACGTCGGCTCCGAGGTCGAGGGCGAGCTGCCGCTTGCGCTCCGACGAGGCGGTCGCGATGACCCGCCCGGCGCCCCACGCCTTGGCGAGCTGCACGGCGATCGTCCCGACCCCGCCCGCGGCGGCGTGCACGACGACGGACTCGCCGGGCTCCAGGTGGACGCTGCGGCGCAGCAGCACCCACGCCGACGCCCCCTGGACGATCATGCCGAGGGCGGTGACGTCGTCGATCTCGTCCGGGACGTCCCAGGCCAGCGCCTCGGGGGCGACGGCCTTCTCCGCGTAGCCGCCGCTGCCGACGAGCGCGACGACGCGGCGGCCGTCGGGCGTGGCGCCCACGACCTCGCCGCCCGGCACCATCGGCAGCGTGGACTCCGAGAGGTAGCTGTTCTCGGCCTGGTGGGTGTCGGCGTAGTTGACGCCGGCCCGGGAGACGTCGATGAGCAGGTGCCCCGGCCCGGCGGCCGGCTCGGGAAGCTCGGCGACGGTCAGGACCTCGGGACCGCCGAACTCGGTGATCTGTATCGCGCGCATGACTCTCCTCGGAAGCTCTCGGATGCTCAGCGGGGGCCGGGGACGCCGCGGAAGCGGAACGGCTCGGACGGGCGGCCCGGCACCACGTACCACGCCTCGCCGGCGCCGCCGGCGTCCAGGATCCGCATGAACGCCTCGACCACGTCCCCCACCTCCAGGATCGGGAAGCCCGTCTTCTGGAGGTGCCCCTTCATCGGGGTCAGGATGTCCGTGTCGGCGAAGGAGGGGCACAGCGCGTTCACGCGGACGCCCTCCTCGGCGAACGCGGGGCCGAGGGCGCGGACCAGTCCGACCACGGCCGCCTTGTTCGCGCCGTATACCGGGTCGAACGGCGTCGCCGTGAGCGCGGCCATGCTCGCGGTGGCCACGATGTCGCCGCCGCCCCGGGCGCGCAGCGCGGGCAGCGCGGCGTGCGCGCCGAACACGACGCCGTCGAGGTTGATCCCCATGGCCCGCCGGTACGCCGCGAGGTCGAAGTCGTCGCCGACGCCCCCGCCGCCCGCCACCCCGGCGTTGAGGAACGCCACGTCCAGGCCCCCGAAGCGGTCGACGGCGGTCGCGACGGCAGCCTCGCTGTCGGCGGGGTCGCGCACGTCGCAGCGGACGAACGCGCCGTCCAGCTCCTCCGCGAGCGCGTCCCCGGCCTCCACGTCGACGTCGGCGAGCACGACCCGCGCGCCCTCGCGGGCGAGGCGGCGCGCCACCGCGGCCCCGATTCCGTTGGACCCGCCCGTGACCAGTGCGACCTTGCCGGTGCCGTCGAAGGGTGCCATGGGGGACTCCTCCCGAAGTAACTGACTCGTCAGTTACTCTAGCGGAATGGACTTCGGTTTGAGCGAGCGGGCCCGGGACCACCTCGGCCGCCTCCAGGACTTCATGGACTCCCACGTCTACCCGGCCGAGCCGGTCTACGCGGCCCAGCGGGCGGAGCTGCGCGCGGCGGGCCGCGAGCACCACGTCCCGCAGGTCGTCGAGGACCTCAAGGCCGAGGCGCGCGGGCGCGGCCTCTGGAACCTGTTCCTTCCCGACAGCGAGGACCCCGCGCACGGCCTCTCGGTCACCGACTACGCCTCGCTCGCCGAGCTGACGGGCCGCTCCCCCAGCCTGGCGCCGGAGGCCATCAACTGCGCGGCGCCCGACACCGGCAACATGGAGGTCCTGCACCTGTTCGGCACGCCCGAGCAGAAGGAGCGCTGGCTCGCGCCGCTGCTGAGGGGCGAGATCCGCAGCGCGTTCGCGATGACGGAGCCGGACGTGGCGAGCTCGGACGCCACCAACATCTCCACCCGCATCGAGCGCGACGGCGACCACTACGTCGTCAACGGCCGCAAGTGGTGGATCAGCGGCTCCGCCGACCCGCGCTGCAAGATCATGATCGTGATGGGCAAGACGGACCCCGAGGGCCACCCCTACCGGCAGCAGTCGATGGTGCTCGTGCCGCTCGACGCGCCCGGGGTGGAGGTCGTCCGGCCGCTGCCCGTGTTCGGCTACCAGGACCAGCACGGCCACTGCGAGATCACCTTCACCGACGTCCGCGTCCCGGTGGAGAACCTGGTCGGCGAGGAGGGCGGCGGCTTCGCCATCGCGCAGGCCCGCCTCGGCCCCGGCCGCATCCACCACTGCATGCGCGCGATCGGGATGGCCGAGCGGGCGCTGGAGCTGATGTGCGAGCGCGCGGTGTCGCGCGTCGCCTTCGGCGGGCCGCTGGCCAAGCAGGGCGTGGTGCGCCAGCAGATCGCCGAGTCGCGGATGGCGATCGAGCAGGCCCGGCTGCTCACCCTCAAGACCGCCTGGCTGATCGACGAGCACGGCGTGCAGGCCGCCCGGTCCGAGGTCGCCGCGATCAAGGTGATCGCCCCGCGCGTCGCGCTGGACGTGGTGGACCGGGCGATCCAGGTGCACGGCGGCGCCGGCGTCAGCGACGACACCCCGCTCGCCGCGATGTGGGCCGGGCTGCGCACGCTGCGCCTCGCGGACGGCCCGGACGAGGTCCACGTGCGGAGCGTGGCCCGCGCCGAGCTCGGACGGTACCTCGGCACATGACGGACGGCACGGGGGAGGCGGCGCCGGGCGCGCGGCGGCGCATGCCGCACGCCCGGCGGCGCGAGCAGCTGCTCCAGGCGGCGCTGGCGGAGTTCGGACGGCGCGGCTACCACCTGACCCAGATGGAGCACGTGGCGTCGGAGGCGCAGGTGTCCAAGGCGCTGCTGTACCAGCACTTCACCTCCAAGGAGGAGCTGTTCGCCGAGGTCACCGAGGCGATCGTGGCCGAGCTCACCGGCCGGCTGAACCGGGCCGTGCTCGCCGCGCACGGTTCGGCGGACGGCATCCGGGCGATGATCCGGGTGCTGTTCGACTACGCCACCGAGGAGCCGGACGCGTGGGCCCTCGTGGTCCGGCACCTCGACAAGCCCGAGGTGGGCCTGGAGCTGCGGGAGCTGCGGGACCGGCTCGGCACCGCGTTCGCCGACCTGCTGCTGCGCCGCCGCCGCGCCGACCCGGCGCTGTCGCCGGCGGCGCTCGCGGTGAACGAGCGGCGGGCGCGGCTGCTCGTCCCGCTGATGTACGGGTCGATGCTGTCGATGGTGTCGTGGTGGCTGGAGCATCCCGACACGCCGCGCGAGCGCGCCGAGCAGATGGCCGTGGAGTTCATCTGGCTCGGCCTGGACCGGCTCCGGGCGGGCGAGCGCCTGCCGAAGGAGTGAGCGGCCCGCGGCCCGGCGGCGTCCGGCCGGCCTAGCCGAAGACGTCGTCGCGGACGAGGTCGAGGGCGGTGAGCACCGCGCCGCGCAGCACGGCGTCGCCCTCGACGCGGCTCGGCCGCACGTCGGTGGCGGCCGGGCTGAGGAGGCCCAGGTGCGCGGCGACCAGGCCCGCGAGCCGGTCGCCGCCCGCTCGGCCGAGCGCCCCGCCGAGCACCACGAGCCCCGGGTCCAGGACGGCGACGAGCACGAACACCGCCTCGGCGATGCGCCCGGCGATGGCCTCGTCGCCGAGACCCGCGACGGCCTTCTCGTCGAGCAGAGCACAGAAGTCGGTGCCGCCGACCTTCAGCAGGCCCACCTCGCCTGCGCCGCCCGACGCGCCGCGCCGCAGCCGCCCGTCGAGGAAGAGCGCCCCGCCGACGCCGTCGTCCAGCCAGAGCAGCGCGAAGTCGTCGCGGCCGGCCGCCGCGCCCTCCCGGTGTTCGGCGATGGCGCCGAGGTTGACCTCGTTCTCCACCAGCACCGGGGCGCCCAGCCGGTCGCGCAGGGCCGCGCCGAGGTCGGGCCGGCCGCCGGGGACGCCGCTGTCGGTGGCGCGCCCGGTGCGCGGGTCGATCAGCCCGGGGGTCCCCAGCACGACCGTGTGCAGGGCGCGGCCGCCGGCCGCCTCGGTCACCGCGCCGGCGACGAGGGCGCACAGGTCGGGGGACGGGGGCAGCGGCCGCGAGGCCGATCCCGCCGGGTTGCCCGCGATGTCGGAGACGCTGACGTGCACGGCGTCGCGGCGCAGGTCGACCCCGGCGACGTGGGCGCGGTCGGCGACCAGCCCGTAGAGGCGGGCGTTCGGGCCGCGCCGGTCGGCGCCGGTCTCCCCCGCCGCCTCGATCAGCCCGCCGGCCCGCAGCCGCTCGATCAGGTCGGACACCGTCGGCCGCGACAGCCCGGTGAGGGTCCGCAGCTGCGGCGCGGTCAGCGGCCCGCGCTCCAGCAGCAGGTCGAGGGCCAGCCGGTCGTTGATCGCGCGGGCCATCGTCGGGTCGGCGGTCTTCACGGCCCCCATGCTAGTAGGCAGGGAACCTGCCCGATCCGCTTTTCATCAGGAAGGCTGCCTGTTAGTTTTTGAGATCATGAACTCCCCCCACCGCGCCATCGCGGTCGTGTTCGCCCTGCACGGCGCCGTCGCCGGCACCCTCGCCACCCGCATCCCCTGGATCCAGGACCGGCTCGACCTGTCCCCCACCCTGCTCGGCGCGGCGCTGCTCTGCCCGTCCGTGGGCGCGTTCATCGGCATGCCGACCGCGAGCCGCATCGCGCACCGGATCGGCGAGCGCCGCGCCACCCGCCTGCTGATCGCGGCTTGGTGCGCCGCCGGGGCGCTGCCCGCGCTCGCTCCCGCCCCCGCCTTCCTGTTCGCGGCGATGCTGCTGTTCGGGGCCACCGCCGGCATGTCCGACGTGGTGATGAACGCGCACGCGGTGTCGGTGGAGCGGCACCTGGGGCGGCCGGTCATGTCCGGGCTGCACGGCCTGTGGTGCGTCGGCAGCCTCGTCGCGGGCGGCATCGGGATCCTGGCCGCGCACGCGGGCGTCGACGCCCGGCTGCACCTCGGCCTGGTCGCGGCCGTGCTGCTGGCGGTGGGCGCGCCGGCGGGCCGCGGGCTGCTGCACGTCCGGCCCTCCCCCGGCGCCCCGGCGCCGCGCCGCTTCGCGCTGCCGACCCGGGCCGTTCTGGCCATCGGCGTCGTCGGCTTCTGCGCCACGTTCGCCGAGGGCGCCAGCGCCGACTGGACGGCCGTCTACCTGACCGAGGTGGCGGACGCGGGCCCCGGACTGGCCGCCGCCGCGTACACGGTCTTCATGTCGTGCATGGCGGGGACGCGGCTTCTCGGCGACCGGCTGGTGCGGCGCCTCGGCCCGGCCCGGGTCGTCCGGTGCGGAGGCGTGGTGGCCGTCCTCGGCGGCGCGCTCGTGGTGGCGTCCCGCGAGCCCTGGCCGGCCATCGCGGGGTTCGCCCTGCTCGGCGTCGGCGTGGCGACCGTGGTGCCGCTGGTGTTCGCGGCGGCGGGCGCCGCCGGCGCCACCCCGGGCGAGGGCGTCGCGGGCGTCGCGACGATCACCTACCTGTCGGGGCTGACCGCGCCCGCCATCACCGGCTGGACGGCCGGGGCGCTGTCCTACCCGGCCGCGTTCGCGCTCATCACCTGCGTGGTCGCGGTGATGACCGTGACGGCCGGGGCCCTGAACCCGCCCGGCGGCGGTGCGGCCGGGCGACCCGCGGCCGCGGCCTCCGGCCGCGCCGAGAAGGCGGTGCCCTAGGCGGGCGCACGGCCGGTGGACGTGCGAAAGGCCGGGAACGCGCGAGCGCTCCCGGCCTCAGCTGAGATCCGGCGGGACCTTAGAGCGGGTAGACGCCCTCGGCCTGCGGGCCCTTCTGGCCCTGGGTGATCTCGAACCCGACGCGCTGGTTCTCGTCGAGGCTGCGGTAGCCGTTGGTCGTGATCGCCGAGTAGTGGACGAACACGTCGGGGCCGCCGCCGTCGGGCGCGATGAACCCGAAGCCCTTCTCAGCGTTGAACCACTTCACGGTGCCTTCGGCCATGGTCTTTCCCTTCCGGGTAAAACGTCTCCGGCCCGCCGGTCGACGGGGCCGGGCTGCAAGCGGACTCACTCACGCCCGCCGGTCACCCGGAGAAAACGCTTCGAGACTGCTTGGCGCCGGCCGGCCGGGCCGACGCCATCGTGCAACGCAGACGAACTTACCCGATGCGGGGCGAGCCCATGCACCGACACACCTAAAGAAGATCCGCGAGGGCCGCGGCGGCGCGGTGGCAGTCGTGGAACGTGCAGTACAGCGGGACGGGCGCGAGGCGGACGACATCGGGCTCGCGCGCGTCGGCGACGACGCCGTGGGCTTCGGCGAGCCGCCGGACGAGCCCGCCCGCGTCCGCCACCCGCACCGACAGCTGCGCGCCGCGCGCCGACGGGTCGGACGGCGTGACGACCTCGGCGCCGATCCCGGCGAGCCGGTCGGCCAGGTAGCCGGTCAGGCGCCCGCTCTTGGCGCGCAGCGCGTCCATCCCCACCCGGTCGAAGATCTCCAGGGAGGCCAGCACCGGCGCCAGCGCCATGATCGGCGGGTTGGACAGCTGCCAGGCGTCGGCGGAGGCGGGCGGCGCGATGTCGGGGTCCATCCGGAACCGGACGGCGGGGTCGGTGCCCCACCAGCCCGCCAGCTTCGGCACGGAGGCGTCCCGCACGTGCCGCTCGTGGACGAAGCATCCCGCGACGGCGCCGGGTCCGCCGTTGAGGTACTTGTAGGTGCACCAGGCGGCGAAGTCCACGTCCCAGTCGTGCAGCCGCAGGGGGACGTTCCCGGCGGCGTGGGCGAGGTCCCAGCCGACGACGGCGCCGGCGGCCCGGCCCGCCTTGGTGATCGCCGCCATGTCCATGAGCTGGCCGGTCAGGTAGTTGACCCCGCCGAGCAGGACGAGCGCGACCGTGTCGCCCTCGTGGTCGAGGAACGCGAGGACGTCCTCGGTGCGCAGCGCGTCCTCGCCGTCGCGGGGCCTGAGCCGCACGACCGTCGCGGCCGGGTCGAGCCCGTGGTGGACGGCCTGGCTCGCCACCGCGTAGGAGTCGGACGGGAACGCCGCGTCCTCGATGACGATGCGGGTGCGCGTCCCGGCGGGCCGGTAGAAGCTCGCCATCATCAGGTGCAGGTTGACCGTCAGCGAGTTCATCGCGACGACCTCGTGCGGAAGCGCGCCCACGAGGCGGGCGGCGGGCTCGCGGAGCAGCTCGTGGTACGCCACCCAGGGGCGGTGGCCCTGCGTGTGGGCCTCGACGGCGAGCCGCGCCCAGTCGTCCAGCTCCTCGCGGAGCAGCCCGGCCGCGCTCTTCGGCTGGAGCCCGAGCGAGTTGCCCGCGAAGTAGGCGGCCTCCGCGTGCGGCCCGCCCGGCGCGGGCGGGATGAGGAACTCCCCGCGCAGCGTGGGCAGCGGATCGGTCTCGTCGAGGCGCCGCGCCTCGTCCTCCAGGGTCACTGCGCCATTCCTTCGGTGGTCACCAGGTCGAGGGCGGGCGCGAAGAACGCCTCTGCGTTGCCGCCGAGCAGCAGGGCGCGCTCGGCGTCGTCCAGACCGGGGCACGCGCGGATCGTCGCGCCGGGGTCCTTCTCGCCGAGCGGGAACGGGTAGTCGGTGCCGAGCATGACCCGTTCGGGGCCCATCACGTCCACCAGCAGGCGGAGCGCGCGAGGGTCGAACACGGCCGAGTCGACGTGGAACCGGCCGACGTACTCCGACGGGGGGCGCGGCGAGTCGGCGCGTACGATGTCGCGGCGGTGCCAGGCGTTGTCGGCCCGCCCGAGCAGGAACGCGAAGCTGCCGCCGCCATGGCAGAAGCACAGCCGCAGGGACTCGGGGAGCCGTTCGAACGCGCCCGACAGCATCAGCCCGAGGATGCTCAGCTGCGTCTCGGCGGGCATGCCCGCCAGCCACGGCAGCATGTGGCCGCGCATCCGGTCGGCGCCGAGCATGTCCCACGGGTGCGCGAGGACGGGCAGGCCGAGTTCCGCGCAGTACGCGAGGAACGCCGTGATCCCCTCGTCGTCGAGGTTGCGGTCGCCGACATGGTTGCCGATGTGGACGCCGCGGTGCCCGGCGGCGGCCGCCCGCTCGGCGACCGCGCAGGCGAGCTCAGGATCCTGGAGCGGCACCTGGCACAGCGGCAGGAGCCGGTCGGGGGCGTCCGAGCAGAACGCCAGGATGCGGTCGTTCACGAAGTCGCACCAGTCGGCGGCGCGGGACGGCTCGGCCGCGTACCCGAACATCAGCGGCGTGGACGAGACGGCCTGCCGGTCGACGCCCGCGGCGTCCATGTCGGCCACGCGGCGCGCGGCGTCCCAGAGCGCCTCCCCGACGGGGCGGTACTCCGCGTCGCCGCACATCATCATGCCGGCGCCTCCGCCGTCGACCCGCAGCCACGGCTGGCCCTCGTCGGCGAGCATCCGCCCCTCGTCGCGGCCGATCACCGGGAAGACGTGCGTGTGGACGTCGAAGACCGTCACCGAGGCCCCGTCAGACACGGGGCGCCGTCGTCGGAGTCATGGACCGCGGCCACTGGCGGCCCGGGTGCACCGCGCCGCAGTTCGGGCACTTGCGGTCGCCGCCGTAGAAGCGCTCGAAGGCGGGCGGCAGGTCGTCCACGATCGAGCGGACCTGGAGCTCGGCGCGGTGGACGAGGTGGTGGCACTCGGTGCAGTACCACTCGAACGCCTCCGTGTGGCCCTCCGGGCGCGGGATCTCCACGACCAGGCCGATCGACCCGGGCTCGGGCCGCTGCGGCGAGTGCCGGACGTGCGGGGGCAGCAGGAAGACGTCGCCCTCGTTGATCTGCAGGTCGGTGGGCGGACGGCCCTCCTCCTCCATGACCCGCAGCACCATGTTGCCCTTGAGCTGGTAGAAGAACTCCTCGGTCGGGTCGTCGTGGAAGTCGGTGCGCTGGTTGGGCCCGCCGACCACCATGATGATCAGCCCGGCGTCGTCGAAGACCTGGACGTTGCCGACCGGCGGCTTCAGCAGGTCCCGGTGCTCCTCGATCCAGGCGTCGAAGTTGAACGGCCGTCCGAACGACAGCTGGGGCAGGGTCATGCTCCGCCCTCCTTTCCGGTCCGCGTCGCCTGCGGGATGTGCGCGACGCACGAGATCTCGATGAGCAGGTGCGGGTGCGGGAGCTGGTGGACGGCGACGGTCGTGCGGGCGGGCCCGGTCTCGTCGAAGTACTCGCCGTAGACCTCGTTGTAGCCGCCGAAGTCGTTCATGCTCACCAGGTAGGTGGTGACGCTGACGACGTCGGACAGGCCGCCGCCGGCCGCCTCCAGCAGGTCGCGGATGTTCTCGATGACGGCGCGGGTCTGCTCCCGGACGTCGAGGTCGGTGACGCCCATCGCGTCGGCGCTCGCCCCGGCGAACGTCCCGTCCGGGCGGCGCGAGCTCGTCCCGGACACGAAGACCAGGTCGCCGGCCCGACGCAGGTGCGGGAACCGGCCGCGCGGCGGGGCCTTGCCCTCGACGAGGATCGCGTCGTCCATCAGGTCGTCACCTCCACGGCGCCGAGGCCCGCGCCGACGACCCGGACGTGGGCGTCCTTCGGCAGCGGGACCGCGGCCGTCGCGGCGCCGGCGAGGACGATCCAGCCCGGCTCCAGCGTCATTCCGGCGCCGAGCGCGAGCCGGGCCGCCGCCCGCAGCGACCGCGCCGGGTCCCCGAGGATCGCGGCGGACGAGCCCGTCTGCACCGGCCGGCCGTCGATCTCCAGCAGCAGCCCGGCGTTCGACAGGTCGCGGGGCGCGTGCCAGGCGCCGACGCCGAACCGCGCCGCCGAGGCGTTGTCGGCGATGACGTCCGGGAGCGTGAACGCGAAGTCCTCGTAGCGGGAGTCGAGCACCTCGAACCCGACGGCGACGCCCGCCACGGCGGACTCGACCTCGGCCGCGGAGCGGACCTCCCGGCCGATCAGATAGGCGATCTCGGGCTCGATCCGCGGGTGGATGAGGCGGGACACGTCTACCGAGGACTCGGCCGCCATGCCGTCGGTCAGCAGGCCCCAGATGACGTCGTCCACGCCCATCTGGACCATCTTGGCGCGGCTGGTGAACCCCATCTTCACCCCGGCGAGCCGCTCGCCCCGGCGGCGCCGCCGCTCGATCCCGGCGCGCTGCACCGCGTACGCCGTCGCCACGTCCAGCGGCGTCCGGGCGGTCAGCTTCGGGATCGCCCGGACGTCCCGGGCGGCCCCGTCGAGCGCCGCCGCGAGCGCGTGCACGTCCGCCATCAGGACTCCTCCTTGCCGAAGGCGACGCGGACGTCGCCGAGTCCGTCGATGCGCGCCTCGAACACGTCGCCCGGACCGGCCGGGACCACGGGGCCGAGCGCGCCGGTCAGGACGGTGTCGCCGGCGCGCAGGGGGCGGCCGACGCGGACGAGGGTGTCGGCGAGCCAGAGCGCGGCGTTCAGCGGGTGCCCGAGGCAGGCGGCGCCGTTGCCGGTCGAGACCTGCTCGCCGCGCCGCTCCATCACCATCCCGCACAGTCGCAGGTCGACGTCCGCGAGCGGGACGGGGCGGTTGCCGAGCGCGTACATGCCGGAGGAGGCGTTGTCGGCGACCGTGTCGGCGAGCGTGATGTCCCAGTCGCGGACGCGGCTGCCGACCACCTCGATGGCGGGCAGCGCGAACGCCGTCGCGCGGATGACGTCGGCGGCGGTGTGCCGCTCGTGGGTCAGGTCGCGCTCCAGCACGAGGGCGACCTCCGCCTCGGCGCGCGGCTGCAGCACGGCGCCGGCGGGGATCTCCTCCCCGTCCGGGACGGCCATGTCGGCGAACAGCATCCCGAAGTCGGGGCTGTCCACTCCGATCTGCGCCTGGACGGCGCGCGACGTCAGGCCGATCTTGCGGCCGACGAGGCGGCGCCCCTCCCCCAGCCAGCGGTCGGTCAGCCGGTCCTGGACGGCGTAGGCGTCGTCCGCCGTGGTGATCAGGTCGCGGACGGGCGCGCACGGCGTGCCGCCGGCGTGGGCGCCGAGGAGCCGCTCGGCGGCGGCCTCGATGTTCGTGGTCACTGGGCTCGCTCTCAGATCTGGACGCAGACGTTGACGGGTTCGGAGAAGAAGTCCAGGGAGTACTCTCCCCCCTCCCTGCCGATCCCGGAGGCCTTCACGCCGCCGAACGGGGTGCGCAGGTCGCGCAGGTTCCAGCAGTTCACCCAGACGATCCCGGTCTCGACGCGCGGCGCGACCCGGTGCGCGCGCGACAGGTCCCGCGTCCACACCGTGGCGGCGAGCCCGTAGGGGCTGTCGTTGGCGAGCGCGAGGGCCTCGTCCTCGGTGTCGAACGGCGCGACGTGGCAGACCGGCCCGAAGATCTCCTCCCGCACCGCCCGGGCGGTCTCGGGGAGCCCGGTGAGGACGGTCGGCTCGACGTGGAAGCCGCCGTCCCGGGCGTCCCCGAACCGCGGGGCGCCGCCGCCGGCGACGACCGTGGCGCCCTCCTCGCGGGCGAGCCGGAGGTACGACAGGACCTTGTCGCGGTGCCCGGCCGAGATCATCGGGCCGTAGCCGTCCAGCGCGCGGGCCCGCTCGCCGAGCCTCGCGACGAACTCCTCGAAGACGGGGCGCTCCACGTAGACGCGCTCGGTGCACAGGCAGATCTGCCCGGAGTGGGTGAAGGAGGAGCGGACCGTCCCGTCGACGGCGGCGGCCAGGTCGGCGTCGGCGAAGACGAGCGCGGGGTTCTTGCCGCCCAGCTCGAACGAGACGGGGGTGACGTGGTCGGCGGCGTTCCGCATGATCGCGGCGCCGGTGGCCGACTCGCCGGTGAACGCGATCGCGTCCACCCCGGGGTGCCCGGTGAGGAACTCACCGGCCGCGCCGGGGCCGTGCCCGTGCACCAGGTTGAACACCCCGCCGGGCAGGCCCGCCTCGTCGATCACCCGGGCGAGCAGCGTCGCGGTCGAGGGCGTCTCCTCCGAGGGCTTGGCCACCACGGCGTTCCCGCACGCGAGCGCGGGCGCGATCTTCCAGGTCGACAGCAGCAGCGGCAGGTTCCACGGCGAGACGACCGCCACGACCCCGAGCGGCCGCCGCACCGTGTAGTTGAGCGCCTCGCCCGTCCCGGAGCTCCACCCCGGGACGCGCGTGGTGTAGGCGCGCTCCGGGCGCCCGTACAGCAGGTCGGCGTAGGCGCGGAAGTTGCCGACGGCGCGGGGCACGTCGACGGTCTCGGCGAACGCGCGGGGCCGGCCGGTGTCGGCGACCTCGGCGTCCACGAACTCCTCGAACCGCGCCTGGATGCCGTCGGCGACGCGCCGCAGCGCCGCGGCCCGCTCCTCGGCGGCCATCGCGCCCCAGGGGCCCTTCAGCGCGGAACGGGCCGCGGCCACGGCGTCGTCGACGACCTCCCGCGTGGCCTCGGGGACGGAGCCGAGCTCGGTGCCGTCCGCGGGCGCGATGAGGGGGAAGGCCGGACCGTCCGAACGGAACACCCCGCCGACGTAGTGCTCAGCCTTCATCCGTCCCCTCCCGCGTGGCTCGACTCCCCGATACTCGCCCGCGAAGCTATGCCTGGCAAATACCAAATCCCCCTGCGGCTATGACCGAACGGCTATGCCCGGCCCTCCCCGTCCGCTGGCCGGATACGGACATGACCGCGCCTTGCCGAGGCCGGTGATCCATGTCACTTTGATCTTGTGATCGCCGGTGATCTCCGGGAGGCCCGCTGTCATGACCCGCGGCACCGGCCCGCTGGACCCGCCCCCCTTCCTCCGTCTCGACCCGCCCGAGCTCGACGGCGGTGACCTGGTCGTCCGCGCCAGGCCGACCGAGTCCCGGGCCCGAACCCGCACCAGCCCCCGCGCCCCGCTGGCCTACCTCTACGAGCGCCCCGACGAGCACGAACCGGAGCGGACGACGAGACTCGCGGCGGGCCACTACGACCGCACCAGCCTGACCTGGACCTTCTCCGGCGACATCCCGGGGATCATCGGGATCACCGAGCCGACCTCCCCCTAGCGGCGCCCACGGGTCCTCCCCCGCCCTCCTCGCTCCCCCTCGCGCGCTCCCGCGTCGCCCCCGCACGCCCGAATGTCGGACCCGCATGTCCGCCCAGCAGAAAGGCACGCCCATGCCCGGAACACTGACCAGGCCCGCGCTCCGCACCACGCGCGCCTTCATCTCCCCCGACCACGCCGGGTTCGACCCGGCGGCGGTCCCCACCCCGGACGGTGACGAGCGGCCGTTCGGCTACGCCTACTCCACCCCGTGGGGCACGCCCGACGACGGCGCCCCGGCGGCCGACCCGCAGGCGGGCCACTACGACCCCGTGACCCAGACCTGGGTCGGCCCGGACGGCGAGGACGTCACCGCCGGCTACAGCTCCTACACGACCACGGGATCGGGCGTGCCGCCCTGGGGCGACAAGATCCTCGACGACGTGTGCGCCTGACGGTGGGCGGCCAGGCCGAGGTCCTCGTCCTCACGCAGGACTTCGACCCCACGGTCGACCCGGTCGTCCGGAGCCTCACGGCGAAGGGCGCCCGGGTCGTCCGGGTGGACACCAGCTACTTCCCGCGCAGCCTGAGCTTCACCACGTCCGACTTCGACGGCGCCGACCGGGCGGTGATGCGCCACCACGACGGCGAGATCGACCGGGAGATCGACCTTCGCGCCCTGGCGGGCGTCTGGTACCGGCGGCCCACCGCCTTCGACTTCGGCGAGGAGATGGGCGAGGCCGAACGCGAGTTCGCCCGCCACGAGGCCCTGCACGGCATCGGCGGCATCCTGCGCTCGACCGACTGCCTCTGGATGAACCGCCCCGACCTGGACGCGGTCGCCGACCTCAAGCCGTACCAGCTCAAGCTCGCGAAGGAGGCCGGGCTCCGCGTCCCGCGGACGCTGCTGACCAACGACCCCGACGAGGTCGCCCGGCTGGTGAAGCAGGAGGGCGAGGGGTCGCTCGTCTACAAGTCGCTCAGCGGCGGGGTGGTCCACTATCCCGGCGCGTTCCCCTCCGGCCTCTACACCGCCGTGCTCGGCGAGGAGATCCACGACCACCTCCCCCGCGTGCGGCACACCCTCTGCCAGTTCCAGGAGTACATCGAGAAGGCCTACGAGGTCCGGCTCACGATCATCGGCGACGCCTACTTCCCCGTCGTGATCGACTCGCAGGGCGCGGAGCGGACGCGGATCGACTGGCGCGCCGACACCGAGCTGCGCTACGGCGACTACCGGCCGCTGCCGGAGGACGTCGTGCGGCGCACGCAGGCGCTGATGGACCGGCTCGGGCTCGTCTACGCCGCGGTCGACTTCATCGTCACCCCGGACGGTGAGCACGTCTTCCTGGAGTCCAATCCGAACGGCCAGTTCATGTGGATGCAGAACGACCTCGGCCTGCCGCTCGGCGACCGCATCGCGGACCTGCTGATGCGGGGCGGTCCGTTCCGGCGCGGTGAGGTGGAGCAGGTCGGCTACTGATGGACGATCCGCCGCCCGTCACCGCGGCCGAGTGGACGGAGCCGCCGCAGGCCGGCCTGCGGCGGCTCCCGGGCCTGGTCCTCGGCGCCGTCCGCCTCGCGGTGGCGGCGGCGCCCCGGGAGTTCGCGCTCGTCACCGCGCTGCAGGCGGCCGGAGGCCTCGGCCTGGTGCTGCCCGTCCTCGGCGGGCGGCGGCTGCTCGACCGGGCGCTCGGCGGCGCCGACCTGGCGGCCGTCCTGGCGCAGGGCGCGGTCGTGCTCGCCCTGACCGCCCTCGTCGCCGTGGCGGTCTCGGTCGCCTCGTCCCGCGACGAGGTGCTGAGCGAGCAGCTCAACCGGTACGCGATGGGCCGGATCCTGGACGTCGCCTGCGCCGTCGACCTCGAGGAGTTCGAACGGCCCGCGTTCCACAACCGGCTGGAGCGGGCCTCGATGAGCGCGCGGATCCGCCCGCACCAGGTCGTCCAGGGCCTCGGGGCCCTCACCGGCGCGCTGATGGCCACGGCCGGGGTGGCGCTCGCCCTCGCCGCGATCGAGCCGCTGCTCGTCCCGGCGACCGTGGCGGCGGGGGCGCCGCTGTGGCTGGCGGGGCTGAAGAGCGGGCAGGTGCTGTACGGCGCGCTGTTCCGGCTGACGCCCGCGGAACGCGAGCGCAGCTACCTGCTGGACGTGCTGACCAGCCGCCGCGCGGCCGCGGAGGTCCGCGCCTTCGGGCTGGCCCCGCACCTGCGGGCCCGCTGGGAGACCCGCACCCGCGAGCGGCTCGGCGAGATCCGCCGGACCGTCCGCCGCCGGCTGCGCATCACGCTGCTGGCGCGGGCGGTCAGCGGCCTCGCGCTCGCGGCGGTGCTCGGACCGCTGCTGGCGCGCGCGGCCACCGGCGCCATGCCGGCGGCCGACGCGGGCGCCGCCGCCACGGCCGTCCTGCTGCTGGCCTCCCGCCTCCGCGCCGCCGCCGCGGGCACCGACCAGCTCTTCGAGGCGGCGCCGTTCGTCCGCGACCTCAGGTCGTTCCTCAGCCCGCCGGAGCGCGCGCACGCCGAGCCCGCGCCGCCGCCCTTCCAGGTGCTGACGGCCGAGAACCTCGGATTCGGCTACCCCGCGGCGTCCCGCCCCGCGCTGGACGGCGTCGACCTCACGATCAGGGCGGGCCAGGTCGTCGCGCTGGTGGGCGAGAACGGCTCCGGCAAGACGACCCTGGCGAAGCTGCTGTCGCACCTGTACCGGCCGGGGTCGGGGCGGATCCTCTACGACGGGGTCGACGTCGCGGGCGCCGACCCGGAGGAGCTGCGCGCCTCCGTCGCCGTGCTCTTCCAGGACTTCGAGCGCTACCTGCTGCCGGCGTCCGACAACATCGCCCTCGGCAGGCCCGAGCGCGCCGGCGACCGGCGGGCCGTCGAGCGGGCCGCGCTCGCCGCCGGGGCGGACCGGTTCCTGCGCGGGCTGCCGGACGGCTACGGGACGCTGCTCGGACCGCAGTTCGCCGGAGGCGTCGACCTGTCCGGCGGCCAGTGGCAGCGGGTGGCGCTCGCCCGGGCGTTCTTCCGCGACGCGCCGTTCGTCATCCTGGACGAACCGACCGCCACCCTCGACGCCCGCGCCGAGCACGACCTGTTCGAGCGCCTCAGGGGCCTGCTCGCCGGACGCACCGTGCTGCTCATCTCGCACCGCTTCTCGACCGTCCGGACGGCCGACCACATCTACGTGCTCGCCGGCGGCCGGATCGCCGAGCACGGCACCCACGCCTCGCTGATGGCGGCCGGCGGGCGCTACGCCGAGCTCTTCGCCCTCCAGGCCGAGGGATACCTCGACCCCGCCGCCATACCCGGGCGGTGACCCCGGAGCCACCGGATATGACAGAACTGTGATAACAAGTCGGCATGCGCGCGATCGACCTGCTCAACGGACGGCTCAAGCTGCGGCACCTGGTGCTCGTCGTCGCCGTCGCCGACCAGGGCAGCGTCCTGCGGGCCGCCGAGCACCTGCGGCTCGCGCAGCCCGCCGTGACGCGCAGCCTGCGCGAGGTGGAGGGCATCCTCGGCGTCGAGCTGTTCACCCGTGGCCCGCGCGGCATGACCCCGACGATGTTCGGCGACGCGTTCGTCGAGCACGCCCGCGCCGTCCTGGCCGAGCTCCGCCGCGCCGGCGAGCGCATCAGCGGCCTGGCCGACGGCGAGGTCGGCACGGTCACGATCGGCACGCTGCTCGCGGGCTCCAGCGTCCTGCTCCCCCGCGCGATCGCCGCGCTGAAGCGGGACCGTCCCGGCGTCACCGTGATCGTCCAGGAGGCCACCTTCGACGCGCAGGTCCCCCGCCTGCTGGACGGCGAGATCGACCTGATCCTCGGCCGCCTCAACCCGATCGGGGACCTGCGCGGCCTGCGCCAGATCACCCTCTACGGCGAACCCGTCCGCCTCGTCGCCCGCCGGGGCCATCCCGCGCGCTCCGTCGCGGGCCTCGGCCTGGCCGACCTGCTCGCCTACCCCTGGGTGCTGCCCCTGGAGCAGACGGCGCTGCGGTCGGAGCTGGAACAGGTCTTCCGCGCCGAAGGCCTGGACCCGCCCGGCAACCTGGTCGAGTGCACGTCGGTGCTGACCGTCCGCACCCTCGTCCGCGACACCGACATGATCGCCGCCCTTCCCGAGCTGGTCGCGCGGACCGACGCCGACATCGCGCCGCTGCCCGTGCCGCTGGAGACCGTCCGCCGCCAGGTGGGCGTCACGCTGCCCGCGCACCGCGCCCCGACTCCGTCGGCCCGGCTGATGCTCGACCATCTCCGCCGCGCCGCCGCCGAGATCACCGCAGGCTGATCACACCGCGCGGACCAGGTCGACGAGCGCCCGGCCCACCGGGGAGTCCGCATCCGCCAGGTCGAGGACCACGTCGAAGTGGTCGCGGCCCGGCACGACCATCAGGTCTCCGGCGTCCCAGTGCGGATGGAACAGCCGGGACTGCGCGAGGAAGCCCTCCCCGTCGTCCTGGGCGACGACGAGGACGGCCGGGCAGCGGTACGGCGCCGGCAGCAGCGCCGGGCTCAGCGCCGCGGCCCGCGGCAGGTCCAGCCGCACGGCCTCGTTGACGTAGACGCGGGTGATCGGGCGGATGTCGAACAGCCCGCTGAACGGCATCGCGGCCTTGACGACGTCGGCGGGCAGCCCGAGCGGCTCCTGCCAGCCGCCGACCATCGTCATCCCGGTCAGGTGCCCGCCCGCCGAGCTGCCGCCCACCACGATGCGGTCGGGGTCGAGTCCGTGCTCGCGCCCGTGCCGGTGCACCCAGGCCACGGCCGCCCGCACCTGCCGGACGATCTCCTCCAGCGTCGCCTTCGGCGCCAGCGTGTAGTCGGGCACCACGGTCGCGACGCCCTGCTCGTGCAGCATCCTCGCCATGAACGACGACACGTCCCGCGACAGGGCCATCCAGTAGCCGCCGTGCAGGAACACGAACACCGGCCGCAGCCCTTCGCCGGCGCCCCAGACGTCGAGCCGCTCCCCGCTCGCCTCGTCGTAGACGATCCCCGGGCGCCCGGGCAGCCCCTCGACCGCCGCCTCCGACATGGCCCGGTACCGGGCCATGTGCCGGTCGAACAGCTCGGGACCGGCCTTCCTGCGCACGTTGTAGGCGACGTCCAGTTCCTCGTCGCTCAGCTGACTGCCCGGCCAGTCGCCCAGATCGTCCACGAACGCACCTCCGCTCCAGGACCAGCCTCCCGTCCGCCCGGGAGACGATCAAATACCCTTCCCGGCCTCGCGGTATCACGCCTTCGCCATACCCGGCCGGCGGCCCCCGCCGCGCCGGCCGGGCGGCGGCCGGTCAGAGCACCTTGCTGAGGAAGGCCTTCGTGCGCTCGTTGCGCGGGTGGTCCAGGACCTCCGAGGGGCTGCCGGACTCCACGATGACACCGCCGTCCATGAAGACGACGCGATCGGCGACCTCGCGCGCGAAGCCGATCTCGTGCGTGACGACGATCATGGTGAGGCCCTCCTCGGCGAGGGTCTTCATGGTGTCCAGCACGTCCCCGACCAGCTCGGGGTCCAGTGCGGAGGTCGGCTCGTCGAACAGCATCAGCTTCGGCCGCATCGCCAGCGCGCGGGCGATCGCGACGCGCTGCTGCTGCCCGCCGGACAGATGGCGGGGGTAGCCGCCCGCCTTGTCGGCGAGGCCGACCTTGGCCAGCAGCTCGCCGGCGCGCGCCCGGGCCTCGGCGCGGGAGTCGCCGCGCACGCCGGTCGGCGCCTCCATGACGTTCTGCAGGACGGTGAGGTGCGGGAACAGGTTGAACTGCTGGAACACCATGCCGATCTCGCGGCGCTGCCGCGTGACCTCGCGCTTGCGCAGGTGCCGGGGCTTCCCGCCGGACACGCTGAACCCGATCAGCTCGCCGTCCACGTGGACCGAGCCGCCGTCGATGGTCTCCAGGTGGTTCACGCACCGCAGGAACGTCGACTTGCCCGAACCGGACGGCCCGAGGATCACGACGACCTCGCCGGGGCCCACGTCCAGGTCGACGCCCTTCAGTACCTCCAGGTGTCCGAACCTCTTGCGAACGCCCCGCGCCCGCACCATCGGGACGACGGCCGTCGGCGGGTCCTTCTCCAGCGCGGTCACGGCGACACCTCCGGGGCGGGACGGCGGCGCCGCATGAGGACGAAGTCCCAGAAGCCCTGCCGGGCGTCGCGGGTGGCGCCGCGCGAGTAGTGGTGCTCGATGAACGACTGCCCGACGTACAGGATCGAGGTGATCACCAGGTACCAGAGGCAGGCGACGAGCAGCAGCGGGATGGTCTGGAACGTCCGGTTGTAGATGGACTGGACGGTGTAGAGCAGGTCGGCGAGGGCGATCACGCTGACCAGCGAGGTGGCCTTGAGCATGTTGATCACCTGGCTGCCGGTCGGCGGGACGATGAACCGCATCGCCTGCGGCAGCACGATCCGCCGGAAGGTGCGGGCGCCGCCCATGCCGAGCGCCTGGGCGGCCTCGGTCTGGCCGGGGTCCACGGCGAGCAGCCCGCCGCGGATGATCTCCGCCATGTAGGCCGCCTCGTTGAGGCCGAGCCCGAGGATGGCGGCGATCAGCGGGGTGATGAGGTGGTTGGTGTCGCCGTGCAGGAACTCCGGCCCGAACGGGACGCCGACCGACAGCCGCGGCAGCAGCGCCGACAGGTTGTACCAGAGCACGAGCTGCACCAGCACGGGCACGCCGCGGAAGAACCACACGTACAGGCCGCACGCGGCGCGCAGCAGCGGGTTGTCCGAGAGCCGCCCCACCGCGAGCATGACACCGCCAGCGATGCCGACCGCCATCGCGATGACGGTCAGTTCGAGCGTGATGGCGATGCCGTCTCCGATGATGGAGGCGTTCATGTAGCGGCCGACGACGTCCCACTGGAAGTTGTCGTTGGTCCACAGCAGGTGGGCGAACTGGGCGGCCAGCACGAGCACGACGAGCGAGGCGAGCCACCGCAGCGGGTGCCGCACATGCGCCGCGCCCGTCACGTCGACGTCGCCGACGGTGCCGCGCGGATGCTCCTTGGTCATGGTCACCTCGGCTCACCCCTTCCTCGGCGCCAGGTTCACGCCCGGCTTGTCGAGCATGTTGGCGGTCAGGCCCCACTTGGTCATGACCTTCTTGTACGTGCCGTTCTCGATGAGCTTGCGGAACCCTTCGAGCAGAACGTCCCGCAGCGGCGAGTCCTTGGCGACGACCGAGCCCTGGTAGAGGTCGTCGAACCCGTTGGCCTTGCCCGTCCCGGCGAGCTCCAGGTCGTCGCCCGACTGCTTCACGAAGTAGCTGAGCGGCGCCTGCGAGGAGAAGAAGCCGTCGGCCCGGTGGGACCTGACGGCGAGAATCGCGGTCGGCTGGTCCTTGTAGGACTGCACCTGCACCGCGGGCTTGCCCTGCTGGACGCACGTGGCCGACTGGGACTTGACGACGTCCTCGGCGGACCCGCCCGCCATCACCGAGATCTTCATCCCGCACGTGTCGGCGATGGACCCGATGTGCCTGGGGTTGCCCTTCGGGACGGCGAAGACGACGAACTCGCGGACCCAGTCGACGAAGTCGTTGGCGCTCTCGCGCTCGGGGAAGTCGCCGACCGGGCCCATCGCGAAGTCGTACCGGTCGGCCTTGATGCCGGTGAGCAGGCTGGGCAGCCCGTCCACGGTCACGTGCTCGATCTTGACGCCGAGCAGCTGGCTGAGCGCGGTGGACAGGTCGGCGGAGGCGCCGCTCAGCGACCGGCCGTCCGAGCCCGCGATCTCGTAGGGCGGGAACGAGCCGTTGTTGGCCGAGATCAGCGTTCCGGACGCCTTGTTCTTGGCGGGGAGCCGGTCGTGCAGCCCGTGGTCGAGCGTCTGGCGCAGGTCGGCGGCGCCGACGCCCTGCGAGGACTCGCCGTTGAGGATCCCCTCGGCCTCGGGCGGGTTCGCCCCGCACGCGGCGGTCCCCGCGAGCAGGGCCGCCGCCGCCAGGGCGGCGATGGCGCGTCTCATGCGGTCTCCTTCAGGGGGCGGATGGACGGGTCGACGCGGAAGCGGCGGTTGGCGAGCACGGGCAGCGCGCGGCGGGCCTCGGCCAGTTCCTCCTGGTCGGCGATGGCCCACACGAGGCCGGGCCGGTCGCCCAGCCGGTCGCGGACGGTGCCGAGCGGGTCGACGACCATGCTCGATCCGATGTTGCGGCGGCCGCACTCCCCCGACGCCGCGACGTAGCAGGTGTTCTCCAGCGCCCGGGCGGTCACCATGACCTCCCAGTGCCGCTCCTTCGCGGGGCCGCGCACCCAGGCGGCCGGCAGCGCGAGCACGTCGGCGCCCGCGTCGACCAGCAGCCTGGCCATTTCCGGGAATCTTACGTCGTAGCAGGTCATGAGGCCCACCTTCCAGCCGTCGCAGTCGACGACCACGGGCTCTCCGTCGCCGGGCGCCACCCGGTCGGACTCCCGCGCGCCGAACGCGTCGTACAGGTGGACCTTGCGGTAGGCGGCGACGAGCTCGCCGTCGCGGACGGCGACGAGGGTGTTGTGGACCTTGCCGTCCCCGGCCGGTTCGTGGACGCCCGCGACGATCGTGGTGCGCGAGCCTTCGCTGTGGGCGCGCAGGCCGGTGACGAAGGGGCCGTCCAGCGGCTGCGCCGCGCCGGTGATGCGGGCGGGCTCGTCGATGAACAGGGCGAGGGAGTCCTCGGGCAGCACCAGCAGGCCGGCGCCGCCCTGGACGGCCTCGTCGATCAGCGTCATGCAGGTCTTGAGGTTGGTCTGCCAGTCCTCGGTGGAGGCGAACTGGCCCACGGCGATCCTCATCCGAAGAGCTCCTCGGCCTTGATCGGGCGGGGCGCGATGCCCTGCTCGTACAGTTCCGCGCAGAACGCGGCGGTCATGGCGGCGTTGGCCTCGGTCCCGTAGGGCATCCAGTCGGGTCCGAAGATCCGCGCCTGCGCCTCCAGCTCGTCCAGCAGCCAGGGCGTGGTGTCGGCGAGCAGCCGGCGGCGCTCCAGCCAGAGGCGCTTGGACGCCGCGAAGGCCTCCTGGACGGCCTCGGGGAGCCAGGGGTGGGCGTCCACGACCTCGCGCTTGAGGGCGAGGAGGTGGATGCCGGGGACGAAACCGGTCCCGGCGTAGTAGGCCGTCTCGGCGGCGCGGTAGTCGCCGTAGAGGTGGCGGAAGCGGCCGCCGGCGGTGAACATCTCCGGGGGCATGAACGGGGTGAAGATCGCGTCGAGGCTCCCGTCGGCGAGCCCCTCGACGAGGGGCGTGCCCGTGACCCGCACGTTGCCGGGCAGCGGGCGGGGGCCGACGCGGTCCTTGCCGGTCTCGCCGGCCGCGAGCGACCCGACGCGCCACTGGATGCCGGACAGGTCGACGCCCTCGGCCCGCAGCAGCGCCCGCGTCCAGGTGTTGCCGGAGTCGGGCCAGCCGGTGAGCCCGATCGTGGCGCCCGCCAGGTCCCGCGGGGAGGAGAGGCCGCTGCTCCAGCGGACGAGCACGCAGCGGTGCCGGAAGCCTCGCATGAGGAACACCGGCAGGCCCACGAGCCGGTCGTCGCCGGCCGCGCGCGCGAGGGCGTAGCGGCTGAAGGACGTCTCGCCGCCGTCCAGGCCCGGCTCGGCGAGGACGTCGGGGGTGGCGTCGCGGGTCTCGACCTCCAGGGCCGCCCCCCGGGCGCCGGTCCGGCCGGTCAGCAGCGGGACCAGATGGTCCCAGTCCCGCACCGCCAGACGTATCCGTGGAATCGGCACAGCACTCCATCTCTGCACGTAGAAGGGGGTTTGCCCGCACATCGGGGCGCGATGGGATCCGACTTTAGGGTCTGTTTGTAGCCAGTACAATGGGCGTTTTGTTACTGCACATAACTTGTCCGGAGGTAGCGTGACCGACGCGGCGTGGCTGGCCGAGCGCATCGGCGACCGCACGGCCCGGGGCATCGCCGCGGCGATGACCGGCCTGATCCGCGGCGGTGAGATCCCGGCGGGCACCCGGCTGCCGACCGTCCGCGGCCTCGCGGCGGAGCTCGGGGTGAGCCCCGGCACCGTCGCCGACGCCTGGGCGACGCTGCGCCGGCACCGCGTCGTCAGCGCCCAGCGGCGGCGCGGCACCGTGGTGATCGGCCCGCCGAACGTCCCGCACCCCGCGCGGTACGAGCGAATCGGGGAGTTCGGCACCCGGCTCGCGATCGACCTCGCCGTCGCCGCGCCCGACCCGGCGCTGCTGCCGCCCCTGGACGCGGCGCTCGCGGTCGGCGCCCGGACCCCGCACCTGAACGACTACACCCGCGAGACGATCACTCCCGCGCTGCGCGCCGCCGTCGAGCCGGGCTGGCCCTTCCCCGCCGCCGCCATGCTCACGGCGGGCGGCGGCTACGAGGGCGTCCAGCTCGTCTGCCAGACCGTCGCCGTCCCCGGCGACCGGATCGCCGTGGAGGACCCGACCGGCGCCCGGCTGCTGGACATCCTGGAGGCGCAGGGGGCTGAGGTCGTCCCGGTGGCCTGCGACGCCGAGGGCCCGGAGCCGGAGTCCCTCGCCGAGGCCCTGGCGGAGGCGCCGGCCGCGTTCGTGTACCAGCCGCGCGCCCACACGCCCCGGGGCCACGCGCTCACCCCCGCGCGGGCCGCCGCGCTCGCCGCGCTCCTCGCGCCCGTCAGCACCCTCGTGATCGAGGACGACGGCACCGGCGAGGCGTCCGCCTCACCGGCCGTCAGCGTCGGGGCCCACCTGCCGGACCGCACCGTCCTCGTGCGCTCCTACTCCAAGTCGCACGGCCCCGACCTGCGCATCGCCGTGATCGGCGGCGCGGCCGAACCGGTGGAGCGGGTCCGGGTCCTGCGCAGCTTCGGCACCGGCTGGACGAGCCGCGTCCTCCAGGACGCCCTGGCGCACCTGCTGACCGACCCCGCCGCCGACGAGATCGTGGCACGGGCGCGCCTGGCCTACGCCGAGCGCCGCGACGGGCTGGCCGCCGCGCTCGCCGAGCGGGGCGTGCCGACGGGCAACCGCGACGGCCTGATGCTGTGGGTCCCGGTCGCCGACGAGTCCGGCGCCCTGGTCACGCTGGCCGCGCACGGCGTCGCCGCGGCGCCCGGCAGCCGCTACCAGATCGTCCCGTCCGGCCCGCACCTGCGGATCGCGACGAGCCGCCTGCACGACACGCCGTTCCCGCTCCCGGAGCTGGCCGACCTGATCGCGCTGGCCGCCCGGCCCCGCTAGGGAACGAGCCCGGGGAGGTCGCCGGCGTGGTGGCGCAGGTAGGCGGTGAGCACCTCGGGGACGAGGTTCAGGTGCCCGAGGACGGCGGGAGTGCACGGGACGAGGTCGACGTCGTAGCGGCCCTTCGAGGGGTCGTCGAACTCGGGGCCGTGCCGGCGCGAGAGGTCCATCGTCACCAGGCGGCAGACGTAGAAGGCGGTGAGGCGGTGCAGCTCGGGGGCCTGCTCCGCGCACGCGAAGACCTGCCGGACGGGTCCGGCGGTCGCGCCGAGTTCCTCGTCCAGCTCGCGGCGCAGGGCGGCCTCGGGCGAGGCGTCGGCCGGCTCGATCCCGCCGCCCGGGGTCGTCCAGTAGACGGGGCGGCCGGGCACGGTGCGGCGCAGCAGGACGAGCGCGTCGCCGTCCAGCAGGAGGGCGCGGGCGGCCCGGCGCAGCCTCACGAGTTCAGGTAGGCCAGGACGGCGAGCACGCGGCGGTGCCCGCCGTCGGTGGGCGGCAGGCCGAGCTTGGCGAACACGGCGCCGATGTGCTTGCTCACCGACCGCTCGGTGATGACGAGGGTCGCGGCGATCGTGGCGTTGTCGAGGCCCTGCGCCATCAGCCCGAGAACCTCGCGCTCGCGCGGTGTGAGCTCCTGGAGGGGGTCGTGCCGGGACGTCATCAGCTGGGACACGACCTCGGGGTCGAGGGCGGTGCCGCCGGCGGCGACGCGGTCGAGGGCGTCGAGGAACTCGTCGACGCGGCCGACCCGGTCCTTGAGCAGGTAGCCGACGCCCCCGGCGCCGCCGGCGAGCAGCTCGGCGGCGTAGGTCTGCTCGACGTACTGCGACAGCACCAGCACCGGCAGGCCCGGCAGCCGCCTGCGCGCCTCGATCGCCGCGCGCAGCCCCTCGTCGCGGAACCCCGGCGGCAGCCGCACGTCCAGGACGGCGGCGTCTGGGCGGTGCTCCAGCAGGGCGGGCAGCACGTCGGGGCCGCTGCCCGCGGCGGCGACCACCTCGTGGCCGCCCGCGTCCAGCAGCATGGCCAGGCCCTCGCGGAGCAGGACGCTGTCCTCCGCGATCACGATCCGCACGGCAGCTCCACCTGAAGCGTCGTCCCTCCCCCGTCGGGGCTGTCGAGGCGGGTCGTCCCGTCGAGCGCCGCCACCCGGCGGCGGACGCCCGCGAGCCCGCTGCCCCGGTCCGGGTCGGCCCCGCCCTTGCCATCATCCCGCACGGTGATCGTGAGGCGGGCGGGTTCGCGCCGGAGCGCGACCCATCCGTGCCGGGCGCCGCTGTGCCTGGCGATGTTGGTGAGCGCCTCGGCCACGACGAAGTAGGCGGCGGCCTCGACGGCGGCGGGCGCCCTGCCGTCCTCGACGTCCAGCTCGACGGGGATCGGCTGCCCGGCGGCGAGGGCCAGCAGCGCCCCGGCCAGGCCGCGGTCGGACAGGATCGGCGGGTAGATGCCGCGGATCACCGTCCGCAGCTGCGCGAGCGCCTCCTCGACGCCCTCCCGGGCCTCCAGGAACAGCGTCCGGGCCGCGTCGGGATCGGCGTCGAAGCGGCGGTCGGCGAGGCCGAGCCGCAGGGCGGCGGCGACGAGCTGGGCCTGCGTCCCGTCGTGCAGGTCGCGCTCGATGCGGCGCAGCTCGGCGCCGTGCGCTTCCAGGGCCTCGGCGCGGGTCTCGGCCAGCTCCTCGACCCGCTCGGCGAGGCTGGTGCGCCGGGTGGGCGACAGCAGCACCTCGGCGAGCCTGGCCTGCCACCAACGGATCCGCGGCACCAGCCACAGCAGGATGCCCAGGTCGAAGGCGCCCTGCAGGAACGGCATCGTCAGCGCCTTGGGCCAGCTGTCCAAGGTGATGAACGCCGCCTGGGAGCCCTCGGGCGCCGCCCACCACCACAGCGGCAGCGAGAGCGTGAACGGGATCGCCGGCCACACCGCGACCGCGACCGCGGCGGCGGCCAGAGCGGTGAGCCCGTGCGCCGCCATCCAGGCCGCGTCCCGCCACGTGGAGGGCGATCGCAGCAGGCGCCCCGCCCCGCCGAGCCCCTCGCCGGAGGGCGGCCGGTACGGCTCGGGGATCTCGCGGCCGAGGACGCGCCCGGCCCGTCGCCGTTCGGCGTTCGCGAGCGCACGCAGGGGCTTGACGGCCGTCGGGAGCCACGGCAGCACGAGGAACGACAGGGCCAGCGCCGCCACGAGCGGGACGAGCCCGGCCATCGCGGGCAGGCCGGTGCGCAGGGCGCCGACCAGCTCGCCGGTCGCCTCCGCGCTGCGTCTCAGGGCTCGGTTCATGTCACCTCGCAGCACACCGTAGGCGACGCCGGCGACCCCCGCACCCAGGTCTGCCCCCAGGCCGATGGTGTAGCCCGCTACACCACCGTTTCGGGAGTGCGCGCCCATGTGCCCGGACCCCCGCGAAACCTAGGTTCGTCCAGGTGAGAGGCGGCAATCCACGGAGAGGCACCATGACCACGATGACGGCCGAGGCGACCGCGGAGGCGGTGCGCCTGGACACGGTCACCAAGACCTACGGGGACGTGCGGGCCCTGGACGGCGTCACCTGGACGTTCCGCCGCGGCGGGTTCACCGCGGTGATGGGGCCGTCCGGGTCCGGCAAGAGCACGTTCCTGCACTGCGCGTCCGGGCTCGACCGCCCGAGCGGCGGCACGGTCCGGATCGGCGGCGTGGACATCGGCGGGCTCAGCGAGGCGAAGCGGACGCGGCTGCGCCGGGAGCGGATCGGGTTCGTGTTCCAGGCGTTCAACCTGGTCCCGGCCATGGACGTCGAGCAGAACATCACGCTCCCCCTGCGGCTGGGCGGCACGGAGCCCGACCCGGCCCGGCTGGAGGAGATCGTCCGGCGGGTGGGCCTCGCGGACCGGCTGCGGCACCGCCCCGCCGAGCTGTCGGGCGGGCAGCAGCAGCGCGCCGCCCTCGCCCGCGCCCTGATCACCCGCCCCGAGGTCGTCTTCGCCGACGAGCCGACCGGCGCCCTCGACCCGCGCACGGCCCGCGACGTCCTGCGGATGCTGCGCGAGGCCGTCGACCTGACCGGCCAGACGGTCGTCCTGGTCACCCACGACCCGGCGGCCGCCGCGTGGGCCGACTCGGTGCTGTTCCTCAGCCGCGGCCGCATCGTCGACGAGCTGGCGTCCCCGACCCCGTCGGCCGTCCTGTCCCGCTGGGAGACGCTGTGAAGCGCGGAGCCGTGAAGGGCAGGGGGGCGTTCGCCGGGGTCTTCGTCGCGCTGGCGTTCGCGGCGACGCTCGTGGGGGCGTGCGGGGTGCTGCTGGAGTCGGCGCTGCGGGCGCACGCGCCGGTCGAGCGATTCGGCGCCGCCGCCGCGGTCGTGACCGGCCCGCGGAGCGTCACGGACCGGATGGGGAGGTTCGCGGACGAGCCGGAGGAGCAGAGCCGGCCGCTGACCGAGCCCGCCCCCGTCCCGGTCTCGGCCGCGGCCCGGCTGCGGGCCGTTCCGGGCGTGCGGGCCGTGGTCGCGGACGTGTCCTTCCCCGCCGTGCTCTCCTCGGGGCGGCCGGTGACCGGACACGGCTGGGAGTCGGCCGCGCTGCGGCCCTACCGGCTGAGCGCGGGCCGGGCACCGCGGGCGCCGGACGAGGTCGTGCTGAGCCGGTCCTCGGGCCTGGCGCCAGGGGCCGTGGTCCGGATCCAGGTAAACGGACCGCCCCGCCCCTACCGGGTGTCCGGGCTCGTCGCCGAGGGCCCCGCGGCGGCGTTCTTCACCGCGGCGACGGCCGCGGCCCTCGACGGGCGCCCGGGCCTCGCCGACGCCCTCGCGGTGCTCGGCGACCCCGACGAGGACGCCCTCCGCGGGGCCGCTCCCGGGCTCGCCGTCTCCTTCGGCGCGGCGCGCGGCGACGCCGAGGACCCGGCCGTCGCCTCCGCGCGCCCCGACATCGTGGAGCTGTCCGCCTCGCTCGGCGGGGTCGGCGTGATGACCGCCCTCGTGGTCGTCGGCGGCCTGATCGTGCTGTCGGTGCGGGAGCGGGCACGCGAGTTCGCGCTGCTGCGGGCGGTCGGGGCGACGCCGGGCCAGGTGCGGGGACGGCTCCTGCGCGAGACGCTGCGGGTGGGGGCGCCGGCCGTGCTGACCGGCGGCGCGCTGTCCCTCGCGGCGGGCGCCGCGCTGCACGCGGCGATGGTCCGCGAGGGCGTCCTGCCGGACGGCTTCGGCCTGGCGCTCGGCCCGCTGCCCGTCCTCGCGGCGGTCGCGATCACACTGCTCGCCGCCACCGCGACCGCGTTCCTCGCCTCGCTGCGGCCGTCGCGGATCCGGCCCGTGGAGGCGCTGGGCGAGGCCGCCGCCGAGAACCCGCGCCTGCCCCGCTGGCGCGTCGTCACGGGCGCCGCCTTCCTCGTCGCCGGCCTGAACGCCCTCGGTTTCTCGGCGGGCGCCACGGGGGCCGCCGCGAACGCCTCGATCGGCGGCCTGGTCGTCTCGCTGATCATCGCCACGGCCTTCCTCGGGCCGCTGGTGGCGCGAGCCGGGAACCGGGTGCTGGGCCGCGCCGCCCGGGCCGCCTCGCCGGTGGCCGGGCGGATGGCCCAGCAGGCGGCCGGCGCCGCCGCCCTGCGCGCCGGGTCGCTGATCACCCCGGTCGCCCTGGCGGTCGCGTTCGCGGGCGTCCAGCTCTTCGCGCAGTCCACCGTCGCCCACGCGACGCGGACCCAGGCGGAGGACGGGAACCGCGCCGACCGGATCGTCGTGGCGGCGGGCCCCGGGCTCCCGTCCGGCGCCGCCGGGTCGGTGCGCCGCGTCCCGGGCGTGACGGCCGCGACGCCGGTCAGGGACACCACCGTCGTCATGGCGGTCAAGGAGCTGGGCGAGAAGAACCTGCGCTCGCTCAACGGCAGCGGCGTCGGCGCGGACGCGGCCGCCACGCTGGACCCGGGGGTGTCGTCCGGCCGCCTGGACGATCTGCGGGGCGACACCGTCGCGCTCAGCCGGGACGTCGCCGGCGGCCTGCGCGTCGGCTCGACGGCACCGCTGTGGCTCGCGGACGGGACGCGGATCCGGGCACGCGTCGTGGCGGTCTACGACCGCGGCCTCGGCTTCGGCGACGTGCTGCTCCCCCACGGCGTCGTGGCCGCGCACTCCGCCTCGCCGCTCGACGACCGCGTCCTCGTCCGCGGACGGGCCGACCTGAGCGCGGCCACCGCCGCCTATACCGGGGCACGGGTGCTCAGCCCGGAGGCCTACCAGGCGGGCCTCTCGCAGGAGATGAGGCTCCAGGGCTTCGTCAGCCTGCTGGTGGTCGCCGCGATCACGGGGTTCATCCTCATCGGCCTCGTCACGACGCTGGCGCTGGCGACGGCGGCGCGCCGCCGCGAGTTCGCGCTGCTGCGGCTGGTGGGCGCCACCCGCCGCCAGGTCCTCCGGATGCTCCGCTTCGAGGCCGCGATCGTGCTCGGCACCGGCATCGCGGTGGGCGCCCTCATCGCGGCGGTGACCCTGACGGCGTTCGCGGCCCGCGTGACCGGCCTTCCCCTTCCCTCCATCCCGCCCCTGGCATGCGCCGCGATCCTCCTGGGCGTGGCCGGATCCGGCGCCGCCGCGATCCTCCTCCCGGCGCGCGCCGTGCTGCGCCGGCGCACCCCTCCCTCCCTCTCCTGAAAGGCACCGCCATGAGCAACTCCACCCGCTGGACCCTGATCTGCATCCTCATCGGGGTGAACGTCCTGTCGAACGCGGTCCTCGGAGACGGCCTGATCCAGATCGCCGTCAGCGCCGTCACCGGCCTCGCCGCCGCGGCCGTCCTGATCGACCTGCTGCTCCGCGGCCGCCGCGAGCCCTGAGCCCGACCGGGCCGCCCGGCCGGACGACCGAACCGCACGGCTCGTCCCCCGGGCGGCCCCCACCGCCGTTACGATCGCCACTGGCATGCTCTGTACCGGAACGGCGTGAAATGGATGATGTGGAGGTCCGGCACCTGCCGGGCGACCTGCCGCAGCTGTTCGACGGCGGCGCCGGGGACGGCGCGCCCGCCCGGACGCTGTCGGTTCCGCTGCCCGACGGGGACCTGGTCTGGCCCGATCCCGGGTACCCGCAACGGCAGCTCCTCCTGCGGCCCGCGTTCTGGCTGAGCGACGAGCCCGCCGGCGGCGACCTGTGGGCCCGGTTCCGCGCCGAGCACGCCCGCTCGGGCCTGTGGCCGCTGCTCATGGACGAGTCCGACCAGCCGTGGGCGGCCGGCCAGATCGCCCCCGAGCCGGTCGCCGAGGTCGGCAACTACCACCCCCACGCGTTCATGTACGAGGTGTGGGCGGACTGGGCCGAGCAGGCCGCCGACGACGACCACGACGACCTCGCCCCCTACGGGCGGCAGTGCCCCGGCCCGGCGCCCGCCGGCGTGCCGCTCGACGACCCGGACGCCATGGCCGACCGGCACGCCCGCGCCCTGGCCTCACGCGGCATGTCGCTCGGCCTGGTCGCGGTGGACCGCGGCGCCGACGCGCTCGCCGCCGTCGGCTGGCAGGGCGCGCTGAACCACAACGAGTGGACGGCGCCGCTCTCGGCCGTCCTGCGAAGCTGGGAGGACCGCTTCGGCGCCCGCGTCGTCGCGCTCGG
The DNA here is from genome assembly GCF_040653135.1 of Actinomadura sp. NPDC048021. Taxonomy (NCBI): domain Bacteria; kingdom Bacillati; phylum Actinomycetota; class Actinomycetes; order Streptosporangiales; family Thermomonosporaceae; genus Actinomadura; species Actinomadura sp. NPDC048021. The sequence goes on along the minus strand of NZ_JBEZJQ010000028.1, from coordinate 33,428 downwards.
CTTCAACACCCTGGAGCTCAGCGTGGCCGCGCCTCCCGTGAGCACCCGGCACGCCGTGCACGTCGCGGCCGAGCACTGGGCGTTCTGCCCCGACATCCTCTTCCAGGGGCCCGGCACCCTCGCCGGGTACGCCGAGGAGATCCGCGGCAAGACCAACTGGTCGTTCTGGTGGGACTGACCGGCGACGGAGACGGGGGCGGGAACGGATGCGACGCAGTGGCAGGGCGCTCTCCGCGGTCATCGCGGCCGGGATCGCGCTCACCCTCGCGGCCGACGTCACCGTGCTCGCGCGGGACCGGACGGGCGGCGGGCCCCGCCGGCCCGGGAACCTGGTGTCGGTCACCGAAGCGCCGCGGACGCCGGCCGTCGCGCCGCTGACCCGCCGCTACACGCCGCACCTGCTGGTCGCCGGGACGGCCACGCTGCCGCCCCAGGCCGTCGAGCGGGCGAAGCGGCTCGACGGCGTCGCCGGGGTCGCGGTCGTGGACGCCGCGCGGGCCATGGTCGGCGACCGCCGCATGGGCCTGCTCGGCGTCGACCCGTCGGTCTTCCGCGCGTTCGCGCCCGAGCCCACCGCCGGATCCGACCAGCTGTGGCAGACCGTCGCGTCCGGCGGCCTGGCGGTGTCGTTCGAGCAGAGCCGCGACGGGGCGCTGCCCCTCGGCGCGGTGGTCCCGGCGGGCCGCAGCACCGCCCCGGCGCGGGTCCGCGTCGGCGCCTACGCCTCGATGGGCATCGGCGACGTCGGCGCCGTGGTGTCCCGCGACCAGGCCCGCGCGCTGGGACTGCCGGACGGGAACGGCCTCGTCATCAGCGCACCGAAGGCCGACACCGCGGCGCTGGTGAAACGCCTGAAGAAGGTGCTCCCGCGCGGCACGAAGGTGGCGACGCTGGCCGCGCCGAAGAGCACCGGCCGCACGCGGCCCAAGAGCCCCCCGCGGGTGACCGGGCGGCCCGATGGGGCGTCCGGCGGCCGCTCCCCCATCACCGGCAACGCGATGACGCCCACGATGCGGACCGTCCTGCTGGAGATCGCCGGGATGTTCGGCCCCTTCCCCGTGATCGGCTGCCACCGCTCCACCGGCGATCCGCAGGACCACGGCGACGGCCGCGCCTGCGACTTCATGGAGAGCACCGGCGGCCGGCCGCCGACCGCCGGCGCCCAGCGGCACGGCGACGAGGTCGCCCGGTACGCCGTCGCGAACGCGCGGCGGCTCGGCATCTCCTACGTCATCTGGAGGCAGCACATTTGGAACGTGCGCGGCGGCGGATGGCGGCCGATGGAGGACCGGGGGAGCATCACCCAGAACCACTACGACCACGTCCACATCTCGGTGCTGCGCTAGCCGCCCTTCAGGGAAGCGGCTGCTCGCACCACACCACCTTGCCGTCCCGGGTGCGGCGCACGCCCCAGCGCTGCGCCAGCCGCCCCACCACGTGCAGGCCCCGGCCCGACTCGCTCGCCTCGTCGTCCTCGTCGTGGTGGCGGATCCGGGGGTGCCCGTCGGAGGAGTCGAACACCTCGCAGACCAGCCCGCCCTCCCGCACCAGCCGCAGCCCGATGCGGCCGCCCGCGTGCCGGATCGCGTTGGTGACCAGCTCCGAGGCCAGCAGGGTGGTGGTGTAGGCCATGTCCTCCAGGCCCCAGCGAGCGAGCCGGTCGCGGATGAGGCCGCGCGCCCGGCGCACGGCGGCCGGCTCGGCGGGCAGCTCCCAGGAGGCGTGCCGGTCGGCCGGGATCCGCGCCAAACGCGCCACCAGCATGGCGATGTCGTCGCGGTGCTGGTCGTCGTAGACGCCGTCGAGGGCCGCCTGGCACAGGTCCTCCAGAGGGCGGGCGGCGGCGCCCGGCCCGAACGTGGCGCGCAGCCGGGCCAGGCCGTCGTCGATGTCGCGCGCCCGGTTCTCCACCAGGCCGTCGGTGTACAGGAACAGCAGCGTCCCGTCCTCGACGGTGAACTCGCGGCTGACGATGGGCCCCTCGCCGCCCACGCCGAGCGGCGGCGCGGGCGGGACCGGCAGGTACTCCGAGGCCCTGCCGGGCGGGACCAGCAGCGGCGGCAGGTGCCCGGCGCTGGCCACCTCGCACTGGCCGCTGACCGCGTCGTACACGACGTAGGCGCAGGTGGCGAAGTGGGGTTCGCGCTCGCCGAGCGTCCGCATCAGGGAGTCGAGCCGCTCCAGCGCCTCGGCGGGCGGCAGCTCCAGCCCGGCGAGGGTGTGGATCGCGGTGCGGAGCCGCCCCATGGTGACGGCGGCCTTCACGCCGTGCCCGGCCACGTCCCCCACCACCAGCGCGACCCGCGCGCCCGGCAGCGCGATCGACTCGTACCAGTCGCCGCCGACCTCGATCAGCCGGCTGCCCGGCAGGTACCGGTGGTGCACCTCCACCGGCGACGGCGCCGACAGCCCGGTCGGCAGGAGGCTGCGCTGCAGGGTCAGCGCGGTCGCCCGCTCCCGCGAGTACTGCCGGGCGCTCTCGACGAAGATGGCCGCCCGGGTGGCGAACTCCATCCCGATCTCGACGTCGTAGGCGTCGAAGGGCCGGTGCGCGACGTTGCGCGTGCAGACGAAGAAGCCGAGCACGCCCGCCGCCGAAGTGATCGGCAGAAGCAGCATCGACGCGCCCTTGAGCAGTTCGGCGACAGGCGGGCGGCGCCAGGAGGAGGCGAGGCTCGCCGCGCCCTCCCCGCCGAGCACGCGCAGCACCGGCTCGCCGGACGCCAGGCACAGCGCGTGCGGCGTCCCCTCCGGGTAGGCGAGGGACTCCCCGGTCGGGAACGTCGCGTCCCAGACCGGGTCCTGGTCGTCGAACCCGATCGCCATCCGGCGCAGCTGCGGGCCGTCGGGGCCCTGCGGCCCCTCGTCGGCGTCGATATGGCTCTCCAGCAGCAGCAGCGCGCCGGAATTGCAGAAGTGCGGGACGAGCACGTCCATGAGTCCGCGCGCCAGCAATTCGAGGTCGAGCGTGGAGCCGATCCGCGGGAGCGCGTCGTCCAGCAGGGCGCGGCGGATGACGGCCGGGTCGACGAACCGGTCCGCGAGCGGCACCGGCACCTTCACCACGGCCAGCGCCGCGATCTCGGGCGCGCCGCCGCTCATCGGGTGGACGGTGACGACGGCGTCGAGCATGCCGCCGACCGGGGACTCCACGGCGAGCATGGCCGTGCGCTCCCGCCCGGCCCTCAGCGCCTCCAGCAGCGGCCTGCGCGCGCCGGGAATGACCTCGTCCAGCCGGGAACCCAGGAGGGCGTCCCCATTCGGGCACAGAACCGCAGCGGCGTTGCGGTCGAACTGGAGAATTATCCCCGACGAATCCATGCCGAGAATGAGAATTCGGGTGGACGACTCCATCGCTCGATTATGGGACATGGCGGGGCTCGATGAGGCCGATACGCGCGGGGAGTCCGTCCCTTACCGAAGCGCATGGGTCTCGGGCGGGAACTGATACCGGGTCCGCTTCCGCGCGGGGCCGTGCGGCGGGCCCGGTTCCCCGATCGGGGTCCGCGCGGCAGACGGGTCCCGCGGTCAGGACTTCCCGAAGACCTGCGGCGGCGGGACGGGCGCGACGATCTCCTCGCCGTCGAGCAGCGGCGCCGCGCCCGCGCAGAACGCCGCGAGGTCGCCGCCCTCCAGCAGGCGGGCGCGCGCGACGCCGCCCGCGGCGCGGCGCGTCAGCTCCGCCACGGGCAGCGGCTCCCGGGACGCGGCCACGATCAGGTTCCCGAAGCGGCGGCCCCGCAGCACGCCCGGGTCGCCCATCAGCAGCGCGTGCCGGAACACCGACCGGACCGTCGCGGTCACCCGGCGGGCGAACGGCAGCCGGAAACCGTCGGCGACGTTGGCCAGGTAGACGCCCCCGGGGCGCAGCACGCGCGCGGCGTCCAGGACGAACTCGCGGGTCGCGAGTTCCGGCGGCATCGACGCCCCGGCGAAGGCGTCCATCACGACCAGGTCGTCGGCCTCGTCGGCCAGGGCCGCGATCCCCGAGCGCCCGTCGGTGATCCGGATCCGCAGGCCGGGGACGCCCTTGACCGGCAGCTGCTCCCGGACGACCTGCACCAGCTCCGCGTCCGGTTCCAGCACCACCTGCCGAGAGCCCGGCCGGGTCGCGGCGATGTAGCGGGGCAGCGTGCACCCGGCGCCGCCGACGTGGACCGCGTCGAACGCCTCCCCGGAGAGGCCGAGCGCGTCGACCACGTCGCCCATCAGGCGCATGTACTCGAAGTCGAGGTAGGTGGGGTCGGACAGGTCCACGTACGACTGGGGGACGCCGTCGACGAGCAGCATCCAGCCGCCGTCGCGGTCGGCGTCGCGCAGCAGCTCCGCCTCCCCGCCGGCGATCTCGTAGGTTCGCGGACGGGGGGCGTGCCTGCCCTTGCGTGCCATGCCCCCACCCTACGGACCGCGGCCCGCGCGGCCCGCCACACCTCAGGTCTGCTCCGTCAGGTCGGTCAGGGCGGTCTCCGCCGCGAAGTGGCAGGCGCTGGGGTGGGCGGAGCCGTCCCGCTCCTCCAGGGCCGGCACCTGCTCCGCGCAGATGTCGCGCGCCTTCCAGCAGCGGGTGCGGAACCGGCAGCCGGACGGCGGGTCCAGCGGCGACGGCGGCTCGCCCTCCAGCCGGATCTGCTCCGTCCAGCCGGGCGCGTCCGGGTCGGGCACCGGGACGGCCGACAGCAGCGCCTGCGTGTACGGGTGGGTGGGGTGCTCGTAGATCTGGGCCTCGTCGCCGGTCTCGACGACCTTGCCCAGGTACATCACGGCGATCCGGTCGGAGATGTGGCGGACGGCGGCCAGGTCGTGCGCGATGAACACGTACGCCAGCCCGAGCTCGCGCTGCAGCTCGGCGAGCAGGTTCATCACCTGGGCCTGGACGGACACGTCCAGCGCCGACACCGGCTCGTCGCACACGATGACGTCGGGCCGCAGCGCCAGGGCGCGGGCGATGCCGACGCGCTGGCGCTGCCCGCCGGAGAACTGGTGCGGGTAGCGGCTGACGTGCCCGGGGTCGAGGCCGACGAGCTCCAGCAGCTCCTGCACGCGCCCGCGCCGCTCGCCCTTCGGCGCGGCCTCCGGATGGACGGCGAACGGCTCCCCCACGATGTCGCCGACCGTCATCCGCGGGTTCAGCGAGGAGTAGGGGTCCTGCATGACCATCTGCACGCGGCGGCGCAGCGCCCGCAGCTCCGCCTTCGGCAGCGCGAAGATGTCGCGGCCGTCGAAGCGGACCGTCCCCGCGGTGGGGCGCTCGGCGGCGAGCAGCAGTTTGGCCAGCGTCGACTTCCCGCATCCGGACTCGCCGACGACGCCGAGGGTCTCGCCGCGCCGCAGCTCCAGGTCGACCCCGTCCACGGCCTTGATCTGGCCGACCGCGCGCTTGACCACGACGCCACGGGTCACGGGGTAGTGCTTGACGAGTCCCTCGACCCGCAGGATCGGGTCCTCACTCGGCTCCGGCACGGTGCACCTCCTCGGCGAAGTGGCAGGCGGCCTCGTGCCCGGGGGCGACGGTGACGAGCGGCGGCCGCTCCGCCGCGCAGAGCGCCTCGGCGCGGGGGCAGCGCGGCTGGAACGGGCAGCCCGGCGGGAGCGCGGCCGGGTTCGGCGGCGCCCCCTTGATCGGGACGAGCGGGCCGCCGCGCCGGTCGAGCCGCGGCACCGAGGCCAGCAGGCCCCTCGTGTAGGGGTGGGCGGGCCGCGCGTACAGCTCCCGGGCGGGCGCCTGCTCGGCGACCGACCCCGCGTACATGACGACGATCCGGTCGGCGACGCCGGCGACGACGCCGAGGTCGTGGGTGATCAGCACCATGCCCATGCGCAGCTCGTCCTGCAGCCCGGCCAGCAGCCGCATGATCTGCGCCTGCACGGTGACGTCGAGCGCGGTGGTCGGCTCGTCGGCGATCAGCACGTCCGGCTCCAGCGCCAGCGCCATCGCGATCATGATGCGCTGCCGCATGCCGCCGGAGAACTGGTGCGGGTAGTCGCCGAGCCGCCTGGCGGCCGAGGGGATCCGCACCCGCTCCATCAGCTCCACGGCCTTGGCCGTGGACTCCCGGCGGCCGAGCCCCCGGTGCACCCGGAACATCTCGCGGAGCTGGTCGCCGACCGTGAAGACCGGGTTCAGCGCGGTCAGCGCGTCCTGGAAGATCATCGAGATGCGGTCGCCGCGGTAGGCGCGGCGCCGCCGCTCGGGCAGCCCGAGCAGCTCCTCGCCGCGCAGCCGGACCGAGCCGCGCTCGACGCGGGCGGGCGGGACGTCCAGGATGCCCATCACGGCCTGCGCCGCGACGCTCTTGCCCGATCCCGACTCGCCGAGGATCGCGAGCGTCTCCCCCTCGGCGAGGGTGTACGACAGCCCGTTCACCGCGTGCACGTCCTGGTCCCGCACGCGGAACCGGACGTGCAGGTCCTCGACGCTCAGGAGCGGCGCCACCGGCTCCGGGGCGGGAACCGGGTCGTCCTTCAGGTCCGTGGTCATGTCTCGGCTCACCGCAGCTTGGGGTCGAGGGCGTCGCGGACGGCGTCGCCGAGCATCAGGAAGCTCAGCACCGTCGCCGACAGGAACAGCGCGGGGAAGATCAGCAGGTGCGGGTGGTCGACGAAGGAGTCCTTCGCCTGGTTGAGCTGGAGGCCCCAGGAGACCTCGGGGTACTGCAGGCCGACGCCGAGGAAGTCCAGCGTCGCCTCGCCGACGATCACGTGCCCCACGTTGAGGGTGGCCACCACGATCACCGGGGCGATCGCGTTCGGCAGGATGTGCCGGAGCATGATCCGCCGGTCGGACGCGCCGAGCAGCCGCGCCGCCTGCACGTAGTCGGCGTCGCGGACGGAGATGACCTGCCCCCGCATGATGCGGATCATCGTCGTCCAGCCGAGCAGGACCAGCACCAGCGTCATCGCCCACACGCCGTGCGAGGGGAACGCCACCAGGATCACGGTGGCGCCGAGCACGAACGGCAGCCCGAAGAAGACGTCGGTCAGCCGGGCGATCAGCGCGTCGACGATGCCGCCGTAGTACCCGGCGAGCAGCCCGAACAGCAGCGCGATCAGCAGCGCGAAGACGGTGACGGCGACGCCGATCAGCAGCGTCGGGCGGGCCCCGTGCACGACGTGCGCGTAGTAGTCGCAGCCCGCGAGGTCGGTGCCGAACCAGTGGTCGCCGGACGGCCCGAGCTTGGCGTCGTTGGCGTCGCAGCCCTCGTTGACGCCCGTGGAGGTGAACAGCCGCGGCGCCACGGCCATGACCGTCACGAGCGCGAGGACCGCCGCCGATCCCCAGAAGAGCCAGCGGCGCCGCAGCTCGTGCCACGCGTCGTCCCACAGCGAGGCCCGGCCGATGGCCCCGCCGGCGACGGCGACCGCGGCGGCGCTCGTCCCCGGGGCCCCAGGACCGGGCGCCGGCTCCGCGCCCGGCGGCCCCGCGTCCGGCTGCTTGATGGTCATGCGCCCCTCACTCGTACCTGATCCGCGGGTCGAGCACCCCGTACAGCAGGTCCACGACCAGGTTGACCAGCAGGAAGATCAGCACCAGCAGGGTGACCGCGCCGACCACGACGGGCCCCTCCTTCAGCTGGATCGACTCGAACACCTGCCCGCCGATGCCCGGCAGGTTGAAGATGCCCTCGGTCACGACCGCGCCGGCCATCATGTTCCCGAAGTCGACGCCGAGATAGGTCACCACCGGGATCAGCGAGTTGCGCAGGGCGTGCCGGCCGACCACCCGCGCCCGCGACAGCCCCTTGGCGTTCGCCGTCCGCACGTAGTCGGCCCGCAGGTTCTCCGACAGGCTCGTGCGGGTCAGCCGCGCCACGTACGACAGGCCGAGGGAGCCGAGCACCATCCCGGGCAGCAGGTAGGACATCGGCCAGCCGTCGTCCGTCCCCGCCGTGGGGAAGATCTGCCAGTGCAGCCCGAACAGGAGCTGCGCGACGTAGCCGAGCACGAACACCGGCACCGCGATCACCAGCGTGGTCCCGCTGAGGACGAGGGTGTCGGCGAACCGGCCGCGGCGCAGCCCAGCCCAGATGCCGAGCAGGATCCCGACGACCAGCTCGAAGACCCAGGCGGTGAGGGCGAGCTGCGCCGTCACCGCCCAGCGCCCGCTGAGCATCTCCGACACGCTCTGGCCGGTGTAGTTCTCGCCCAGGTCGCCCTGGACGAGACCCCACATGTACTTCGCGTACTGCACCAGCAGCGGGTCGTTCAGGTTGTAGCGGTCCCGGAGGACCTCCAGGACGTTCTCCGGGACCGGCTTGTCCCCGGCGAGCGCCTGGATCGGATCTCCCGGCAGCGCGAACACCATCGCGTAGATGAGCAGCGTGGTGCCGATGAAGACGGGGATCGCCTGCAGGAGCCGCCGGAGGACGTAGCGCCACATCGTCGGCTACTTCACCGTCACTTCGGTGGCGATCAGACCCGTCGAGAACGGGGTGATCGTGACGTTGTCCACCCGCTTGGAGCGGCCGCCCTCGCCCGCCCACGTCCACAGCGGGATCATCGGCATCTCGCGGATGGCGACGTCCTCGGCCTGGTTGTAGAGCGCGTTGGCCTGCTGCGGGTCCGGCGCCTTGTTGGCCTTGGCGATGAGGTCGTCGAACTCCGTGCTCTTCCAGCCCATGCGGTTGCCCGCCGAGCCCCACATGTTCTCCAGGTAGTTCTGCGGGCTCGGGTAGTCGGCCTCCCAGTTCTGCCGGTAGGGGCCCTTCTCCTTGCGGTCGCTCAGCAGGGAGAAGTAGTCGGACGCGGGGACCTGCCGGAACTGGATGTCCTTGATACCGAGGTTGTCGCGCAGGGAGTTGGCGACGATCCGCATCCACTGGGCGTAGGTCGGCTGCGCGTTGGAGAAGTACAGCTCCAGCGTCCCGGAGAATCCGCCGGCCTTGTCGAACAGCTGCCGGGCCTTGGCCGGGTCATAGGTGCACAGCTCGCCGCAGGCGTTGGCGCGGTGCCCGGGAATGATCGACGGGATCAGCGAGTCGGCCGGGAAGTAGCTGCCGTTGAAGACCGCCTTGTTGACGCCCTGGCGGTCGATGGCCATCGAGATGGCCTTGCGCAGGTCGGGGTTGGCGAACCGCTTGTCGAACACCGGGAGGCCGAGGTAGTCGGTGGTGCTCATCTTCCGGGCCAGGAACCGGTCGCCGAGGAGCCGCTTGGCCTCGGGGACCTTGGCCGACGGGATGGTCTGCAGCACGTCGATCCGGCCCGCCCGCAGGTCGGTGTAGGCGGTGTCCGCGCTGGAGTAGCTCTTCCAGGTCACGCCCTTGTTCTTCGGCTTGCGCGTCCCGGTGTAGCCGGGGAACGCGACGAGCTTGACCTGCTTGTTGCGCTCCCAGTTCCCGTCCATCATGTACGGGCCGTTGCCGACCGGGTGGTCGTCGAACGCCTTGGGGTCCTTGAGTCCGGCCTTCGGCATCGGCGCGTACGCCGGGTAGGTCAGCAGCAGGGGGAACTGGCTGAACGGGTCGTTCAGCGTGACCTTGAGCGTGTTCTGGTCGACGACCTCGATGCCGGAGAGCTTGTCGGCCTTCGGCTTCGCGTTCTCGTCCTCGGGGTTCAGGTCCGCGTACCCCTTGATGTACGAGAAGTAGTCGTTGGCGCCCATCGCGTTCGGCCCGTAGGCGGCGTGGTTCCACGCGTCGGCGAAGCTCTGCGCCGTCACCGGCTCGCCGTTGTGGAACTTCTGGCCCGCCCTGACCTTGATCGTCCAGACCTTCTGGTCGGCGGAGGTGACCGACTCGGCCGCCAGCGGGACGGCCTTACCGTCCCGGGTCAGGTCCATCAGGTTGTCGAACAGCTCGGTGATCACGTCGAAGGCGTAGCTGCCGGTCGTGTTGGCGGGCATCAGGTGGTCCGGCTCGGAGTGGCCCACGGTGAACGTACCGTCGCTCGCCTTGGCGTCGTCCCCGCCGCAGGCCGACAGGCCGAGCGACGCGGCCAGCGCCACCGCCGCGAGACCCGCGACGTTCAAGCGGAGACCCCTTCCGGCACCCCTCAGGCTGGTCATGCTCCTCCTCGGCCGTGTCGTTCGGCGCACGGGCGCTTGGCCGCCCGCGGTCCTTGGAACGCTCGCAGCGTCGTACTCAGCCTGGCAGTTCGGATACGGCGCTGACGGAGTCGAAACCGGATCGAGACGAACTTGATCATTCGTTGACACGGGTCGGCGAGGGAGCAGAATGAAGCCTCGTCGCGGGAAGGAATCGGGGGCAGCGGTGGGCTTCGAGCAGGCGGGCGGGACGGCCGGCGGCACGGTGGACGGCGGCACGGCGGACGGCACCGGAGGCGATCGGGGCGGCGCCGAGGCGGCCGCGATCTGCGCCGACCTCATCAGGTTCGCCACCGTGAACCGGGGCGAGGGGGTGGCCGAGCCGGAGCGCCCGGCCGCCGAGCACGTGGCCGGGCTGCTGGACGAGGCGGGCGTCGAGACGACGATCGTGGAGTCGGCGCCGGGCCGCGCGAGCGTGCTCGCCCGCGTCCCGGGCACCGACCCGTCCCATCCGGCGTTCCTGATCCACGGGCACCTGGACGTGGTCCCCGCCGATCCGGCCGACTGGACCGTTCCGCCGTTCTCGGGCGAGGTGCGCGACGGATGCGTGTGGGGGCGCGGCGCCGTCGACATGAAGGGCAGCCTCGCGATGACGCTCGCGACCGTGCGGGCGCGGCTGCGCGAGGGGCGGCGCACGCGCGGCGACCTGGTCCTGGCCTTCCTGGCCGACGAGGAGTGCACCGGCGAGCACGGGTCCCGGTACGTGGCGCGCGAGCACCGCGGGTTCTTCGAGGGCTGCACGGAGGCGATCAGCGAGTCCGGCGGGTTCAGCGTGGACGCCGGCGGGGCGCGGATCTACCCGATCGCGACCGGCGAGCGCGGCACGACCTGGATGCGGCTGACGGCGCGCGGGACCGCCGGGCACGGGTCCAAGCCCGCGCCCGACAACCCGGTCGCCGAGATCGCGCACGCGGTCTCCCGGCTGGCCTCCCACCAGTGGCCGGTCCGGCTGACGCCGGGCGTGCGGGCGCTGCTGGACGGGCTCGCGGACGCCCTCGGCACGTCCATCGACCACGACCGCCTCGACGCGGAGGCGGCCCGGCTCGGCCGCGCCGGGCACCTGTTCGCCGGGACGATCCGCAACTCGGCGAACCCGACCCGGCTCGACGCCGGCTACAAGGTCAACGTCGTGCCGGGCACGGCGACCGCGCAGGTCGACGGCCGCTACCTGCCCGGCACGGGCGAGGAGTTCCTCGCCACGGTCGACCGGCTGCTCGGCCCGAAGGTGACCCGCGAGTTCATCAACTACGAGGAGGCCCCCGCCGCCGACCCGGCGGGCCCGACGTTCGCCGCGCTCGCGGGCGCGCTCCGCGCCGAGGACCCGCTCGCGCGTCCCGTCCCGTACGTGATGGCCGGGGGGACCGACGCGAAGTCGTTCCACCGCATCGGCATCACGAGCTTCGGCTTCGCGCCCCTGCTGCTCGGCCCCGAGCTCGACTACTTCGGGATGTTCCACGGCGTGGACGAGCGGGTCCCGCTGGACGGCCTCGCCTTCGGAACCCGCGTCCTGGACCGCTTCCTCGACACCCGTTAGAGGAGGCAGGGGGTCCCGGCGCGCGCGGCCACCGGAACCCCTCGGGCCTCTCCCCCGTCACCGGGACTTCTGATAGCTCCGGAGCGAGTGGACCGCGAGCCCGACCGCGGCTGCGGTCAGCACGAGCAGCCATCCGCCGTGCGCCGCGACGGCGGACCAGTCGGGATCCTCGGCGAGCGCACCGCGCGACGCGTCCAGGGCCCAGCTCACCGGGTTGCCCGCCGCGACGTGCCGCATCCAGGCCGGCATCAGGCTCTTCGCCATGAACGCCGACGACAGGAACGTCAGCGGGAGCAGCAGCATCACGTTCAGGCCGATGATCGTGTTGCGGTCGCGCACGAGCAGCGCGAGCGTGTTGGACAGCGCGGCGAGGACCACGCCGATCAGCACCGCCGCCGCGACCAGCACGGCGACGCCGCCGGGACCGCCGGGGTAGTGCGCGCCCGCCGCCCGGCCCAGCGCGATGATCACGAGCGACTGGAACGCCGTGCTGAGAGCCTGCTCGATGACGCCGGCGTTCGCGATCGCGCCGCGCCGCACCGGCGCGACGAGGAACCGGTCGAGGGTGCCGCGCTCGATCTCGTCCATGGTCGCCATCCCGGCGAACGAGTTCAGCGAGACCGCGTTCATGACCACCACGCCGGGGACGATGTAGTCGAGGTAGGACTGCGCGCCGAACCCGGGCAGCTCCGCCACCTTCCTGAACAGCTGGCCGAAGAGGAACAGCCAGATCATCGGCTGCGCCAGCGTCATGACGAGGACGGCGGGACTGCGCACCAGCGCGGTCAGCCGGCGGTGCGTCATCCACCAGGTCCCGGTCGCGAGCGCGGTCATCGGACGCCTCCGGCAGCGGTCTCGGCGGGGTCGGGTGCGTCGGCCCGCGCGAACCGCCGTCCGGCGTAGCGCAGGTACACGTCGTCCAGCGAGGGCCGCGCGACGGTCGCCGCCGCCGCGGGGACGCCCGCCTGGTCGAGGGCGGCGAGGACGGCGGGCACGGTCGACGCGCCGTCGTCGGCGCGGGCGCTCAGGCGCGGCCCGTCCAGGACGATCTCGCGCACGCCGGGCAGGCGGCCGAGGGCCTCCCGCACCGGCGGCTCGGGCGGCGCCTCCCGCCACTCCACGTGGACGGCGTCGCCGCGCAGCTCGCCCTTGAGGGAGTCGGGGGTGCCCTCCACCACGACGCGGCCGCGGTCGACGATCGCCAGCCGCCGCGCGAGCCGGTCGGCCTCCTCCAGGTAGTGGGTGGTCAGCAGGATCGCGAGCGCGTCGTCGCCCGCCAGCCGCGCGATCTCGGCCCACAGCGACGCGCGGGCCTCCGGGTCGAGGCCGGTGGTGGGCTCGTCCAGGAACAGCACCCGCGGGCGGTGGACGAGGCCGAGCGCGACGTCGAGGCGCCGCCGCATCCCGCCGGAGTAGGTCTTCACCGGCCTGTCCGCCGCGTCGTCCAGCCCGAACCGGGCGAGGAGCTCGGCCGCGCGGCCGCGCACCCGCGCCCCGCCCATCCCGTGGAGGCGGCCCTGCAGGACGAGGTTGTCGCGGCCGCTGGCATCGGGGTCGGCGCCGGACCGCTGGGACACCACGCCGATGACGTGGCGGACCCTGTCGGGCCTGCGCAGCACGTCGTGCCCGGCCACGGCCGCGGAACCCGCGTCCGGCCGGACCAGCGTGGTGAGGATCTTGACGGTGGTGGACTTGCCCGCCCCGTTGGGGCCGAGCAGCCCGAGGATCTCGCCCGGCCCGACCGTGATCGACAGGCCGTCCAGGGCCCGGACGTCGCCGGGGTAGTTCTTCACGAGGCCCTCGGCCTCGATGGCATGCGCCATGTTCTCCTCCGTGCCAGGAAACGTGCCGCACGAAGGGCCCCGGATAGGCTGGTGTCGCGTCACGCCGCCAGGGCCCGCCTCGCGCGGGTTCTCGGTGGTGGGTCCGGGCCCGGCGGCGGTGTTGCAGCACCGCCGCCGGGCCTTCCGCTCGCTAGTCCTCGGGGGCTCCCCTCTCCGCCAGCTCGGCGATCTCGGGCGGCATCTCGCCGGTCGCGTGGAAGGAGCGCCACAGGTCGAGGTGCGGCAGCGTGCCGTCCTCGATCTCGGCGAGGAAGCCGCGCACCCACGCGGCCTCGGCGCGCCGCATCGCCAGGTCGTACTCGGTTTCCAGCAGGAAGAGGCGCGGCACCTCCTTCTCGCCGTCCAGGGCGGCCTGGTCGGCGGCGATCTCCCGCTCCATGGCGTCGAGGCGGCCGCGCAGCAGCGCCGCCACCTCGTCCGGGCCGAGCGCGCCGAGGACCGAGAGCCCCGCCTCGAACCGCGGCCGCTCGCGCTCGGGCACGCCGATCAGCTCCCGGACCCAGTCGGCCAGCTCGTCGCGTCCCGCGTCGGTGATGCCGTAGACGGTGCGCTCGGGCCTCGCGCCTTCCCTGGCGCTGCCCTCGACGGCCAGGAACCCGTGCTTCTCCAGGTTGCCGACCACGGTGTAGAGCGAGCCCCACTTGATGTCCATGTCGCGGTCCTTGCCGCGGGCGCGCATCAGGGACGCCATCTCGTACGGGTGCATCGGCCTGGCGGAGACGGTCGACAGCACGGCGAGCCCCAGCAGGTTGCTCACCTTGCGCCGCTTGGCCATCCTCGCCTCCTCGTGAACGAGTATTCGTACACGAGTATTGCATCCGCGGCCGCCTCCGTCCACCCCCGATGCGCGCGCACCCGGCGCGGGTAGAGATCGGACGTGGACTTCTCCAGTGCGGCCGACGACCTGTACGGCGTCCTGCCCGCCGACTTCGTGGAGACCCGGAAGCGCCTGGCGCAGGAGGCCAGGAAGGAGGGCGACGCCGCGCTCGCCAAGCGGATCGGGGCACTGCGGCGCCCCACGCTCTCGGCATGGGCGGTGAACCTCCTCGCGCGCTCGGCCGCGGACGAGATCGCCGGGTTGCTGGACGTCGGCGAGGAGATGCGGGCGGCCTGGGGCTCGGGCCGCGGCCTCGGGGACCTGGAGCGGCGGCGTGCCGGGCTCGTCGCGGCGCTCGTGCGGACCGCCGGCCGGCTCGCCGCGGACGCGGGCAACGCGCTGCGCGAGCAGGCGGTCCGCGAGGTGGAGGACACGCTCCAGGCGGCCACCGTGGACGCCGCCGTCGCCGAGGAGGTCCGCGAGGGACGGCTGTCGCAGCCCCGCAGCCACTCCGGGTTCGTCCCCGCAGGGTTCTCCACGGCGCCCGCGGACCGGCAGGAGGGCGCGAAGGCGAAGCCCGCGGACAGGCCCGCCCGGCAGAAGCCGCCGCCCGAGAAGAAGGCCGAGCCGGAGAGCAAGGCCGAACCGCAGAAGAAGGCCGAGCCGGAGAGGTCGAACGTCACGCGCACGAGCGCCGCCCGCGCCAAGCGGGCAGAAACGCTGCGCAAGCGCGCCGAGCAGGCCGAGGACAAGCTGGCCGAACGTGAGGAGCGCGCCGACGCCGCCCGGCGCGAGGCGCGGGAGGCGTCCGCCAGGGTGGGGCATCTCCGGCACGAGCTGGAACGGGCGATCGCCGAGCGGGACGCCGCGTCCAGGAGGGCGGATCGCGCCGAGGAGAACCGCGCCCGCGCGGAGGAGGCCGCGCGCGAGGCCCGCGAGGCCGCCGCCGAGGCGCGCCGCGCCGCCGACCGCGACCCCCACTCCGCACGCCCCGCCTCGAAGGCGGGGCGAGGATAAAAGGGATCTCCGGGATGAAGTAGGTTCTTCCCGAACGCGATTCGACAATAGAGGGGGCACGCGGTGGCGGCACCGGTCGTGGAGCAGCCGACTGACTGGACCGAGCCGGGCGCTCATCCGGTGGCGCCGGGGGTGCACCGGATCCCCCTGGGCCTGCCGATCCCGTCGCTGCACGCCGTCAACGTGTACGTCATCGAGGACCCCGAAGGCCTCGTGGTCGTGGACTCCGGCTGGGCCATGCCCGACACGGAGGCCTCGCTCGAAGGCGCCCTCGCCACCCTCGGGCACCGGCTGGACGACGTGGCGCAGTTCCTCGTCACCCACGCCCACTGGGACCACTACTCGCAGGCGCTGGCGCTGCGCGAGTCGTTCGGGACGCGCGTGCGGATCGGGCGGGGCGAGCGGCCGTCGATCGAGGCGTTCGACGCTCGCCGGGGGCTGCACCCCCGGCAGGTCGAGCTGCTGCGCCGGTGCGGCGCGGACGAGGTGGCCGACGAGATCGCCGGCAGGCCTGTGGAGCGTTCCGAACGGGACGTCCCGCACACCATGCCGGACGCGTGGCTGGACGACGGGGAGCGCGTCGCCCTGACCGGACGGGGCCTGGACGTGTTCGCCACCCCCGGGCACACGCGCGGCCACGTCGTCCTGCGCGACGCGGCGGCCGGGCTGCTGTTCGCGGGCGACCACATCCTGCCGCACATCACGCCGTCGATCGGGCTGGAGACCGAGCCGGAGCCGAAGCCGCTGCGCAGCTACCTGGAGTCGCTGCGGCTGGTCCGGGACATGCCCGACACCGTGCTGCTGCCCGCGCACGGCCCCGTGCGGCCGAGCGTGCACACCCGGATCGACGAGCTGCTGGAGCACCACGCCGAGCGGCTGGACGCCGCAGCCGCGCAGGTGCGCGCCGGGCGCGCCACGGCCTTCGAGGTGGCGACCGCGATGCCGTGGACGCGCCGCAGGCGCAGCCTCGGCGACCTGGACGCGTTCAGCCGGATGCTGGCCGTGCTGGAGATCGAGGCGCATCTGGACGTCCTCGCCGACCGGGGCGTTCTGGACGCCCACGAGGAGGGCGGCGTCCGCCGCTACGCCGCGCGGCGCTGACTCCCCGGGCCGGGCGCCCGGAGAGGCCCGGGTTAGGCTGATCTTCGATTCCCCGGCGGAAGGAGCGGCGATGACGGTCGCCCCCGAGTTCACTGCGATCACCTCCGCGGCGGAGCTGCGCGAGCTTCTCGGCGCGCCGATGCGGCGGGCGGTCGACAAGGAGCGGGTCGCGCTGCACGAATGGGACCGCCGGTGGCTCGCCCGGTCCCCGCTCTGCCTGATCGCCACCAGCGACGCCGCGGGGAACTGCGACGTCTCCCCCAAGGGCGACCCTCCGGGCTTCGTGCACGTGATCGACGACACGACGATCGCCATCCCGGACCGCCCCGGCAACCGCCGCGCGGACGGGTTCATGAACGTGCTGAGCAACCCCCACGTCGGCCTGATCTTCCTCGTGCCGGGGCGCGGCGAGACGCTGCGGATCAACGGCCGGGCCACGCTCGTCAGGGACGCGCCGTTCTTCGGCGAGATGGTCGTCAAGGGGCACCGGCCGGCGCTCGCGCTCGTCGTGGACATCGAGCAGATCTTCTTCCACTGCGCGAAGGCGCTCATGCGCTCCCGGCTGTGGAAGGCGGAGTCGTGGGATCCGGAGGCGCTGCCGCCGCACGCCCGGATCGTCAAGGACGTCCAGTACACCGAGGAGAGCGTCGAGGAGCTCCGGGAGTACTACAGCGAGGCGAACTACAGCAAGAAGCTCTACCAGGCCTGACACGGCCGGGGCGGCTGAGGAGACGGAACGACCCCCGCGCGTTCCGCGCGGGGGTCCTTCGGCGGTGCGGCCCGGTCAGCCGCTCTTGCGGCGGAACTGCCGCTGGTGGTCGGCGCGCTCGTGGGTGCCGCGCACCTTCGAGCCGCTCCGGCCGCCGGAGCCGGCGTTCTTGCTCTCCGCGCCGCGCTTGCGCTCCAGCGCCTCCCGGAACCTGCGCTTCACCTCGTCCTCGCCGTCTTCGGGCGCTCCTTCGGAGTCGGCCATGCGGACCTCCAGCTCTTGTATGGGCACCCCTAGCGTCACACACCCCGCGGTGGACGCGGGCCCGTGCACGCCGAAAGATCGCCGTGGGAGATTCCAGCATAAACCGGCCATCGGCAAACGTTCTCTCCTAGGGTTTGTGCACGTGGAGCCCCAGACGCCGCAGGCCGAGCCCGTCCCCGCCCATCCGCCGCTGGAGGCGCTCGCCGTCCAGCCGCTGCTGAACCCCGACTACGAGTCCCGGCCCGCGGCGTTCTACGAGCGGCTGCGGGCGGAGTACGGTCCCGTCGCTCCGGTCGACGTCCTCGGGGTGCCGGTCTGGCTCGTGGTCGGCTACAGCCAGACGCTCGACATCCTGCGCGACCACCGCGGGAACTGGAGCCGGCGGGTCGGCGCCTGGCGCGCGTACCGGGAGGGCGCGGTCCCGGCCGACTGGCCGATGCTGCCGGTGGTCGAGTCCGACAACTGCGGGTTCCGCGACGGTGCCGACTCCACCCGGCTGCGCGGCGCCTGGAGCGAGGGGCTGCGGCCCTTCCAGGACCGGAGCCGGCCGGAGGCGAAGGCGCTGGAGCTGGCGGTCCGCCGGTACGCCGACGAGCTGCTCACCGTGATCTCCGAGAGCGGCGGCCGGTCCGGTTCGGCGGACCTGTCGGCGCAGTACGCGCGGCCGCTGCCGCTGATGGTGATCGGCCGGCTGCTCGGCTCGGAGGCCGACGACGGCGACGAGCTGATCCTCGACCTGTGGCGGGTGATGGACGCGGGCCCGGACGCCCAGGAGGCGTCGGCCCGGCTGATCGCACGGGTCGCGGACCTGTGCGCGGCCCGGGTCGCCGCCCCCGCCGAGGACCTGCCGTCCTTCATGCTCGCCGCCGTGCCCGACCTGACCGCCGAGGAGCTGACCGGCGAGATGGCGATGATGACCGGCCTCGTCGGCGACGTGACGGGAACGCTCATCTGCAACACCATCACCGAGGTGCTGATCGGCGAGACCGGCGCCCGCGACAGCCTGTCGGCCGGGATGCTCCAGGAGGCGATCAACCGGGCCGCGGCCGCCAACCCGCCGATGGCGAACCTGGCGTTCCGGTGGGCCAAGGCCGACGTGCGGCTCGGCCGGTTCCAGATCGCGGCGGGCGACCCGGTCATGGTCTCGCCCGCCGCCGCGCACCAGGACCCGGCGTTCGCGGAGGGCGGCGCGCCCGACTCGATCTACAGTTCGCGCGCCCATCTGGCGTGGAGCGCCGGCCCGCACGCCTGCCTCGGCCGCGACCTCGCCACCACCATCACCACGATCGCGGTGGAGCGGCTGTTCGAGCGGTTCTCCGGGCTGCGGCTCGCGCTGCCCGCCGACCAGCTCGCGTGGCGCTCCTCCCCGCTGATGCGCGGCCTGCGGTCGCTGCCGGTCACCTACGAGCTGGCCGGAAACCCGCCCGAGCCGCGGCCCGCCCCCGCCGCCGAGGAGGCGGCCGAGCAGGAGGCGCCGGACGAGGGAGGGCAGGCCTCGCTGGTGCGGCGCGTCCTGCGGATGATGCGGCTGTCGCAGTCCTGACCGGCCTCGTCCACCGCGGAACGCGCCGGGTCACCCGGCGGCGGGCTCCCCGATGCCGTCCACCTCGACGGTCCACACGCCGTCCATGACCTCGGTCAGGGTGAGCCGCAGCACCAGCGCGGAGCGTCCCTCCGCCGCGGTCCACAGCGGGAGCGCCACGCGGTAGGCGCGCTCCCCGCCCGACACCTGCTCGACCCCGGTCACCTCCAGGTCCGCGAAGGCGTCGTCGGGCGGGCTGATCAGTTCGCGCCCGGACGCGGTCACCGCGTCGGCCATCTGCGCGGCGCTCAGCCTGCGCCCCTCGGTGAGGGTCTCAAGCTCCTCGTAGTCGCCGCGGACCAGCAGCCCGACCACGACCCGGACCGCGTTCACGCCCTCTTCCGCCAGCATGCGCCACACCGTACCGCGCCGCCGCCGCGAGACCGCCCGCATGTTTGGACACGCGCGCCCGGGAACGTTCCGTCCGGTAGACGGCAGGGAGGAAGAGATGCCAGACAAGAGTGACAAGCACGGCGCGAAGCTCGACGAGGAGATCGGCCGCGAGACCCAGGGAATGGTCAGGGGCGGCCACCCCACGCACGCCGAGGAGTTCAAGGAGACCGAGCCGTTCTCGAACGACTACCCCGCCGACCCGGCCGCGGCCACCGCCGGGGACCGCGAAGGCTCCCCGCCCGGGATGAGCGCCCAGGACGTGGAGGGCCGCAGCGCCCTGGCCCGGATGCTCAGCGGCGTCCGCTACCCGGCCCGCCCGAACGAGCTGGTCCGGCACGCGGCCGAGGGCGGAGCTCCGGACGGGGCCCTCGACCAGCTGCGGACGCTGCCGAAACGCGAGTACGAGAACATCGCCGACGTGGCGGAGCAGCTCGGCTACGGCCGCGAGGAGCGGCGCTACTGACCGGACTGACCGGCACTACTGAGCGGCACTGCTGATCTCGGCGCCGCGCCCGCACCACCGGCCCAGCGCGTCCCGGATCGCCGCGGCGCGGCGGTCCGGGGCCGTCTCGTCGGTCGCCCAGGCGATGTAGCCGTCCGGGCGCACCAGTGCGGTCGTGCGCGTGGCGCCGCCGGCGACGGCGCAGTGCACGCGCCCGGCCCACCGCTTCGTCGCCAGGTAGGTCACCGCGGGGTCGTTGGCGGCGACGACCAGGACGAACCGCCCGTCCCCCAGCAGCCGGAACAGGCTGTCGGCGCCGCCCGCGAGCGGGACGTCCGGGGCCCGCCTCCCGGTCAGGGGATGCGAGCCGCGCGGCGCCGGGTAGGCGATGTCGATGCCGGAGACCGCGGCGGCGACCCGCCGCGCGGCGGGCGGGACGCGGGTCGCCGCGAACGCCGCCGCGGCGCGGGCGGCCCTCGCCCAGCGAGGCTCGGCGAGCGTGAACCGCAGCAGCGCGCCGCTTCTGCGCAGGACGACCCTCCCGACGGGATGCCGCTCCTCGTGGTAGCTGTCGAGCAGCCATGACGGCGCCCATCCGTGCAGTTCGGCGGCCAGTTTCCACCCGAGGTTCGCCGCGTCCTGCATCCCGGTGTTCATGCCCTGGCCTCCCGCCGGCGAGTGGACGTGCGCGGCGTCCCCGGCGAGGAACACCCGTCCCACGCGGTAGCGCGGGACCTGCCGCTCGTCGCTGTGGAACCGGGACGTCCAGCGCGCGTCCCGCATGCCGTGGTCGGTGCCGAGGGCGCGCCGGACCACCGCGCGGAGCTCCTCCATGTCGACCGGTTCGGAGTCGGGCGCCTGGTGGCGGCGGTTCCACGCGATCACCCGGTACCAGCCCTCCCCGAAGGGGGCGACGAACGCGAACGCGTCGCCGACGGCTCCCGCGGTGAGCGCGTCCGCGGGCGCCTCGTCCAGCCGGACGTCGGCGAGCATCACCGACCGCACCACCGCGCGGCCCGGGAACGGCAGCCCGAGCGCCCGCCGGACGGTGCTGCGGACGCCGTCGGCGCCGACGGCGTAGGACGCGCGGAACGTCCGCGTCGCGCCGTCGGCGGTCCGCGCGTCGACGTCCACGCCCGCCGCGTCCTGGCGGAGCCCGACGGCCTCGGCGCCGTGCACGATCTCCGCGCCGGCGGCCACGGCCCGCTCCTTCAGGACGCGCTCGGTCTCGTACTGCGGCGTGACGAGGACGTAGGGGAAGCGGCCCGGCAGCCGGGACATGTCGAGGTCGGTGGAGCCGAGCAGCCGCAGCCGCCCGGCGCGCGTCCCCGTCGCGACCAACTCGTCGGCGATGCCGCGCACGTCCAGCATCTCCAGGGTGCGGGCGTGCACGGCGAACGCCCGCGTCAGACCGGTCGTCTCCTCGGCGCGGCACTCCAGCACCGTGCAGCCGATCCCGGCCGCGGCCAGGTCTCCCGCCAGCAGGAGGCCCGTGGGGCCCGCCCCCACGATCAGCACGTTCCCGGTCGAACCGTCGGTGGGCGGCATCATGCTCCCCTCTCGCTCGCACCCGGCGGCCCGGATGCCCGGCGCACAGGACACTTCCCGCGAACCGCCGCGCCTCACATGGCGGCAGCCCTTGCGGCGGCGGGGTTCTCAGCCCTGGACGCGGCGGTCGCGCCCCGCCCACTCCCGCTCGCGGAGCTGGAACTTCTGGATCTTCCCGGTGGACGTCTTGGGCAGCTCGGCGACGAACTCCACCGTGTCCGGCGCCTTGTAGCGGGCGAGGCTCCCCCGGACGTGCTCGACGAGTTCGGCCTCGGTGGCGGTGCGCCCGTCGCGCAGGACCACGAACGCCTTGGGGCGCTCTCCCCACCTGTCGTCCGGGACCGCGACGACGGCGACCTCCAGCACGGCCGGATGCGAGTCGATCGCCCGCTCGACCTCGACCGTGGAGATGTTCTCCCCGCCGGAGACGATGATGTCCTTGGACCGGTCGCGCAGTTCGACGTAGCCGTCGGGGTGCCGGACGCCGAGGTCGCCGGAGTGGAACCAGCCGCCGCGGAACGCGTGCGCGGTGGCCCGCTCGTCCCGGTGGTAGCCCTTCATGACGTTGTTGCCGCGCATGACGATCTCGCCGAGCGTCGTCCCGTCGGCCGGGACGTCGTTCATGTCGTCGTCGACGACGCGCAGCCCGTCGGTCTGGATCATGCCGACGCCCTGCCTGGCCAGCAGCCGGGCCCGGTCCCCGGCGGCAAGCCCCGCCCAGCCGGGCTGCGGCTCGCACACCGAGTAGGGCCCGTAGGTCTCGGTCAGCCCGTACACGTGCACGATGTCGGCCCCGAGCCCCTCCATCTGCCCGATGATCGTCGGGCTGGGCGGCGCGCCCGCCGTCGTGACGGTCAGCGGCCGCTCCAGCGGGTGCGCCTGCGCCGCGTTCGCGATCGTCACGAGGACGGTCGGGGCGCCGTTGAGATGGGTGACGCCCTCGGTGTCGATGAGCCGCCAGATCTCCTCGGCGACGACGGCGCGCAGGCACACCTGCGTCCCGCCGATCGCGGCGAGCGCCCAGGGCGTGCACCAGCCGTTGCAGTGGAACATCGGCAGCGTCCACAGGTAGACGCTCTCGGGCGTGTGCCGCGAGTGCACGACCTCGCCGAGCGCGTTGAGGTAGGCGCCGCGGTGCGTGTAGACGACGCCCTTGGGCCGTCCCGTGGTGCCGGACGTGTAGTTGATCGAGATGGCGGCGTTCTCGTCCCGGACGGCCCAGGGCAGCGGATCGTCCGAGCCGCGCGCCGTCAGCTCCTCGTAGCCGATGCCTCCGACCGCCGGGTCGGGGTCGGCGCCGGCCGCGGGGATGGTGACCGTCAGGGGCAGGCCGCCCGCGAGCGGCGCCACCGACGGATGCAGCCCCGCGTCCACGACCAGCGCCTTCGCCCCGGAATGGTCGAGGATGTAGCGGATCTCGTCCGGCGCGAGCCGCGTGTTGATCGCGACGAGCACGGCCCCGGCGAGCGGCACGGCGAAGTGCGCGACGAGGAGCTCGGGGATGTTGGGCGCCAGGTAGGCGACCCGGTCCCCGGGCCCGACCCCCGAGGCGCGCAGCGCGTTCGCCAGCCGGGTCGTCTCGGCGGCGAACTCCGCGTAGGTGGCGCGCCGGCCCCCGTGGGCGTAGGCGGTCTTGCCGGGGAACACCTGCGCCGACCGTTCGAGGAACGCGAGCGGGGTAAGCGCCGTGTGACCCGGGCCGTTGTCCATCGGAAGCCTCCGGTGCCGTCGGATTGGCCTGCGCCTCCAGGATCCCACGCGCACCCGTCCCGCACCCGGACGGCGGCTAGCGCTCGGCGTTGCGGGTCAGGACGGAGACCGCCCTGACGGTGGTGTACCCGCGCCACTCCAGTTCGGCGGCGGGCGAGTAGGACGCGAAGTCGACGCGCCATCCGCCGTCGTCCTCCTGCATGCCGTCGAGCCGTCGAAGCTCGGCGGCCACGACGTCCGGCTTGAACAGGGACCGGGCGGGGCGTCCCGGGAAGGGCGCGAAGTCGAGCGGGCGCAGCGTCTCGTCCTCAAGGCCGCCCTCCACGTGGACGAGGCCGTCGTCCGGGATGTGCTCGCCGAGCAGGGCGACGGCCTCGGTGTCCTCGACGGCGTCGGCCAGCCACATGGCGAACTCCGCCTCCAGGGCGTGCAACGTGTCCTTGGCGCGGACGGTGTCGAGGCAGTAGCGGGTGGCGCGGTCGAGCCAGGGGTGCCCTGCCACCGCCGAGTCGTGGACGGCGACGCGCTGCGCCATGGCCGCGACCACGGAGGTGATCTGCAGGGAGGAGGTCCCGGGGTCCGCCTCCACCCAGAACGGCGCACACCCAGCGGGGTCGGGGATGTGCAGAGCGAACGGCAGGCCGCCGTCGGGCAGCGTCACGGATTCCAGCCAGTCGCAGAGCGCGGCCGCCTCCGGCGCCGTCACCGGCGCGAGCTCCTCGAAGACCTCGAACGCGTGCAGCGCGGGGCCCGGCTGGCTCGTCCGCGACCGCAGGTCCGGCTCGAGGCCGTGGCCGTATCCACCGTCGGGGTTCCGGTAGGTGTTGAGCGCGGCGAGCAGCGCGTCCCGGTCGCCCTCCCCGGTCAGCAGGTCGAAGCGGCGGCGGTCCAGGGGACGCGCGTGCATGGCCATGAAGTCGGACGCCTTGGTCAGATCCATGCCTCAAGCCTGGCCGCCGCAGGCTCGCCCGTCTTGTAGGTTTCGGCCATCACCAGGTAAGGAACAGCTCCTTGGGCGAGCGGTGGATCAGGCTCGGCAGCATCTCCACCGGCTCCTCCACACGCAGGCCCGGCAGCCGGGCGGTCAGCTCCTCCAGCGTGACGCGGACCTGCTCGCGGGCCAGCTGCGAGCCCGGGCAGGCATGGACTCCGTGCCCGAACGCCAGGTGCCGCGCCGGCTCGCGGGCGATGTCGAACTCGTCGGGGCGGTCGTGGGCCCCGGCGTCGCGTCCGGCGGCCGCGAACGCGACGAAGACCTCGGCGCCCGCGGGCAGGTCGGTGCCCGCCACCCGCACCGGCCGGGTCGTGACCCGGCGGAACCCCTGGATGGCGGTGTCGTAGCGCGCGGCCTCCTCGACGGCCGCGGGGATCAGCTCGGGCCGGGCGCACAGCAGCTCCCACTGCTCCCGGTTCCGCAGCAGGTGCAGCACCGCCGTCCCGATGAGCGCCGTCGTCGTCAGGTGCCCGGCCAGCAGGATGTTCTGCAGGTTGGAGACGAGCGTGCCGTGCGGCTCGATCGCGCGCACCATCTCGCCGCACAGGTCGTCGCCCGGCTCCCGGCCCTTCACGTGCGCGTCCAGCACCCGCTTCATATCCGCGACCCGTTCAGCGGCGGCGACCTGCTCGTCCGTGCTCATCGGCCGGAAGATCAGGTCCTCCGCCCGGTAGCTGCCCTCGATGAGAGCCGGCATCTCGTCCGGGTCGATGCCGAGCATGTGCCCGATCACCTCGCCCGGCAGGACGCGCGCGTACCGTCCCATCAGTTCGACGCGGCGGTCCCCGGCGAAGGAGGCGACGAGTTCCCGGGCCCGGCGGGTGATGAACGGGAGCGCCGCGGCGACGCGCTTCGGCGACAGCCCGCGCGTCAGAGGCTCGCGCACCCGGCGGTGGTCGGCGCCGTCCGCCGTGAGCACGACGGGGCGGCCCTGCGGCAGCGACCGCAGCACGGCGACCGCTTCGGGTCCCGGCACCACGTCCGGCCGCAGCGCGTTCGCCGAGGAGAACGTCTCCGGGTCGCGCAGCACCGCCCGCGCATCGGCGTGCCGGGCGACGAGCCAGGCGTCCAGCTCGGGCACGAAGGTCAGCCCCTCGGTCTCGCGAGCCCGGGCGTAGAACGGGTACGGATCGGTCCGGTCGAACTCCACGGCGCCCCCTCCAGCGTCTGATCACCACCGTAGGAAAAGGAAATGCGGCGCGGGAAGGCTCCGGCCTAGCCTGGCCGGATGGACGTGAGTTTCGAGCGGACGGGTGAACGCCGGTACGCCACCGTCGTCAGGCCCCCCGGCCGGCACCCGCGCCGGATGGATCCCGCCCCCGGCTACGACGACCAGATCCCGCACGACCTCGTCCACTACCTGGTGGAGGCGGAGCTGGGCCTCACGTCCGGCGTGTTCGGACGCGCCGCGGCGGGCGGCGGCGAGGGCTTCAACGAGACGGTCGAGGCGTCCGGTGACGCGCGGCGGCGGGCCAGGGAGCAGCGGCGGCTGAAGAAGCGGGAGGCCTTCCTCAACCGGTCCGACCCCGGCGACATGGGAAGGTCGGAGCACCTGGCGGGCCTGTGCGACCTCGCCTGGCGCCGCCGCGCCGGCGCCCGGACCCCCGCGTGGGCCGAGCGCCGGCCGATCCCGCCCGAGGACAGGCCCGCGGTCGACCGCGTGCTGGCCCGGCTGGACGAGCTGTCGCCGCTCTGGCGCGACCTGCCCGTCGGCGGGTCGCTCACCTTCGCCTGGCCCCGGACGACCCCGTCCACCGGCCTTCCGTCCTAGCCCGCCCGCAGCGACAGGCCCAGCGTCTTGAACTGCTCGACCGGACGGTGGTAGCCGCGCTCGATGTGGTGCACGCCGCGGAGCGTGGACGGCCCCTCCGCGACCGCCGCCGCCAGGACCGCCGAGAACCCGGCCCGGATGTCGGGCATGGTCACGTCGCCGCCGCGGAGCTTGGTCACCCCGCGCACCACCGCCGAGTGCAGCGCCGCCGTGTCGTGGTACCGGCAGGCGGGTCCGCCCAGGCACGTGTCGTAGACCTCGATCTCCGCGCCCATGCTCTGCAGCGCCGGGACGTAGGCGAGCCGGTTCTCGTACACGGTCTCGTGCAGCACCGACATGCCGTCGGCCTGGGTGAACAGCACCATCAGCGGCGTCTGCCAGTCCGTCGCGAACCCGGGGTGGGTGTCGGTCTGCACCGCCGCGGGACGCAGGCCGCCGGGAGCCGACGCCATGATCCATTCGTCGGTGATCTCGAACTCGGCGCCCATCCTGGTCAGCGTCGTGATGGCGGTGACGAGCCGGTCCTGCTGGCACCCGTGCACCCGCACCTCGCCCCCCGTCACCAGGCCCGCGACCAGGTAGGAGAACGCCTCGATCCGGTCGCCGCCCAGCCGCGTCTGCGCGCCGCTCAGCCGCTCGACGCCCTCCACGACGATGCGCCGGTCGGGGGCGAAGGAGATCCGCGCGCCCATGCGCTGCAGGAACAGCGCCAGCTCGGTGATCTCCGGCTCGGTCGCCGCGTTGCGGATGACGGTCTTGCCCTCGGCCCGCACCGCCGCCAGCAGCACCGTCTCGGTGGCGCCGACGCTCGGGTACGGCAGTTCGATGCGCGTCCCGACGAGGCGCGTGGCGTGCGCGTGGATCCCGTCGGAGGCGTGCGACACCTCGGCCCCGAACGCCCGCAGCGCCTCCACGTGGAAGTCGACCGGCCGCCGCCCGATGGGGTCGCCCCCGACCAGCGGCACGAACGCCTCTCCGGCCAGGTGCAGCAGCGGGCCCAGCATCAGGATCGGGATACGGTTCAGCCCGGTGAACGCCTTGCCGACGCTCGGGTCCGACACCGGCCCCGGCACGACGGTCACGTCGCCGCCGGACCTCTCCACGGTCATCCCGACGTGCTCCAGCATCCCCGCGGTGATGCCGACCTCGCCGACGTCCGGCGCGTTGCCGATCGTGCTCGGCCCGTCCCCGAGCATCGCGGCGACCATGTGCTTGCTGACCGCGTTCTTCGCCCCGCGCACGGTGACGTCCCCGCGAAGCGGCCCCGACGGCTCGATGTGCCACACCTTCTCAGTCACCCGAGCAGCCTACGGCGTCCAGGGCGGCCGCCCACCGATTTCGTCGCAACCCCGGCGGTCCGCCGGGTGACGCGGATCACCGGGTCAGGGCCGGTCGACCAGCAGGTCGGCGGCGAAGCCGAGGAAGGCCGCCCCGCTGAGCCGCTCCAACCGCCGCCGCAGCGACGGGCGCCGCAGCCGCTCCCCCAGCGCCGCGGCCGCGCCCGACACGAGCCAGAACCAGACCGCCAGCTCGGCCACGTCGATCGCGGTGAACAGGACCGTCATGCCGAACACCGGCGCCCCGTCCGGCATGAACTGCGGGACGAGGCTCATGTAGAAGACGCCCGCCTTGGGGTTCAGCAGGTTGGTCCCGATCCCTGCGCGGAAGGCCGCACGCCGTCCTGCGGCCACGACGGGCTCCGGAGCCTCGTCCTCGCCCCTCCGCCTGACACCCCAGAGCGCCCTCGCTCCGAGCCAGACCAGGTAGGCGGCGCCGCAGACCCGCACCGCGGTGTAGGCGACATGCGAGGCGGTCAGCAAAGCGGTCAATCCGGCCGCGGTCGCGAGCCCCCACACCGCGCAGCCGGTCATGATGCCGAGCGCCGCGGCCAGCCCGCAGCCGCGTCCATGCGCGGCGGAGGTCCGCAGCACCAGGAACGTGTCGAGCCCCGGCACCACGTTGACGATCACCGCTGCGACGGCGAAGGCGAGTGCGGCCGTGATCATGAGCGAATGCTACGACGCCCCTGACGGCCGCACCACGCCCCCGGACTCACGGGGTCACAGGATGCCCCGCGCGGCGAACGCCTCCCGCGCGGACCGCGCGGCCGCCGCGCCGTAGAGGCGCTGGGCCGCCGCGACGGTCGCCTCGGCGGCGGCCTTGAACGAGGTGTCCGGCGCGAACGCGAACTGCGCCTCGACGATCAGCGTGCTCGCCTTGGTGTCGCCGAGCGACCGGCGGATGTCCCAGAGGGCGCGCGACCAGATCTCACCGTCGGCGTGGACCTCACCGCGAACGTCCTCGGGGTAGTGCTTCGTCCCGTCCAGCCTCCGCAGGCAGTGCGTGGGCCCGGACGTGTAGGAGACCGAGTCCCAGTCGGCGACGCACGGCTCCGGGGTTCTGGTCGGTGTGCCGGTCGCCCAGCTGGTGACCGCCACCGCAAGGTAGTCGCCGAACGCCTCCCCGATCGCGCCCGACTCCAGGTTCGTGCCGAACCCGGTGACCTGGCCGTCCTGCACGGAGTGGCCGTACTCGTGGACGATCACCTCGGCGTCCTCGGCGTCGTCCACCCCGCCCTTGCCGAGCGTGATGTTCGCCTTGTCGGGGCGGAAGAAGGAGTTGTCGCCGCCGTACTGGTTGATCCGCATCTCGATCTGCCGCTGGTTCACCGGGCGCAGACCGGACCCGAACCCGAGGTGCTGCAGGTAGCGCTGCGCGGTCGTCACCCAGTAATAGCCCATCACCTGCTCGAACTGGTCGGAGTCGCGGTGGTAGGCGGGCAGCGCGCCGCCGTCGATCCGGGCGGCGCTGCCGGTCTCGCTCTTGACGCGCACGTACCGGCCGGTGAGCGAGCCGGACCCGTCGAGGTCGGTGAGGGTCACCTGCCGGTAGGCGGGCGCGAGGGCGGCGTAGTCGGCGTCCTTCGCGTCGGTGAGGGACTGGTCGCCGAGCTGCTGGACGGGGTTGGGGGAGAAGGCGGTCCCGGTGGCGGTCGCACCGAAGTCCGCGGCGGACGCCGCCGGCAGCGCGGCCACGAGGGGAAACGCGGCCACGGCCGCCAGGGCGAAACGTCGTGTGTTACGCATGGGCGGACGGTACGGCCAGGCCCCGCAGGGGGACAGGTCCAATCCGCGTCGGGTCCAAGTCTGTCTGGCATCGCCCGTTGGCGGTCCCGAACACTGGCGACGTTTGTGCTGGTGCCCGCACCGAGGGCGGGAGTAGCACGGCGTTCCAGGCACGACGGCGGGTCAGGACGTCGAGGCGGCGCTCTCCGTCCAGGAGTCGGCGAGCGCGCACAGCTCCTCGAGCGCCGCCTCCACGCGCTCCCGGTCGCCGGTGGTGAGGAAGTCGGTCTGCAGGCCGGAGTAGGCACCGTTGAGGAACGTCGCCTTGACGCGGGCGGGACCAGGGGCGAGGCCGCGGGCGGCCAGAGCCCCGGCGACGAAATCGGCGCGTTCCGCCAGGAACGCCGGAACCCTGTCGCCGAGCCGGCCGGCCGCCGCGAGCCCTTCGATCTCGAGCACGAGCCGGGTCCGCGCGATGTTCTCCGGGGCCAGGTGGCGGTCCCAGGAGTCACGGACGATGGCGCCGATTCCGCGCGCGGTGTCGTCCCAGCCCTCGGTCGCGTGGAGCTGCTCGTGCTGGACCTCGTCCAGGCGCTTCAGCAGGCCGGCGAGGAGCGCGTCCTTGTCGGCGAAGTGGTGGGTCAGGACGCGCGTGCTCTGCCCGAGCGCCTGGGCGATCGGACGCATCGACAGGCCGGACATCCCGTGCTCGGCGAAGTGGTCGAGCACCGCGTCGAGGATCTCGGTGCGCCGGTGGGGGTCGCGCGGCCTCGGCACTGGCGGGTTCCCTTCCGTGGTCGGGCGTCCAGCCTATAGGGTAACGACTGTTACCTTAACTGCATGCCCCTCATCCGACGCCCCGGCGGCCGGCTCCCGATCGCCGCGCTCGCGCTGACCGCCTTCGCCCTCCAGACCGACGACTTCGTGATCGTCGGCGTGCTGTCGTCCATCGCGCACGGCCTGTCGGTCGGCGAGGCCTCGGCCGGGCAGCTCGTGACCGTCTTCTCCGTCATCTGCGCGGTGATCGCGCCGGTGGCGGCCGTGGCCACGGCGTCCTGGTCGCGGCGGCGCCTGCTGACCGGCGGAATGCTGGTGTTCTGCGCCGCCAACCTCGCCGTCCCGCTCGCCGCGTCGTATCCGGCGCTGATGGCGCTGCGGGTGCTGGCCGCGCTCGCCGCCGCGGTCGTCCTGCCCGCCGTCTTCGCGGTCACCGCCGCTCTCTCCGCACCGGAACGCCGGGGCCGCGACCTGGCCACCGTCATGGCCGGGCTGACCGGCGCGGTCGTCGCCGGCGTCCCGCTCGGAACGTGGGTCGGCGCGGCGCTCGGCTGGCGGGCCACGTTCGTGACGGGCGGGCTCCTCGGCCTCGCCGCCCTGGCCTTCCTGCGCGCCGCCGTGCCGGAGACGGCACCGCCGCCCGCGGCGGGCCTGGGCGAACGACTGCGGCCCCTGGCCCGCCCCGCGATCCTGTACGTGCTGCTCGCCGCCGTCGCCGCGGTGCTCGGCAACCTGATGCTCCAGACGTACCTGGCGCCGTTCCTGGACGACGTCGCGGGCGTGACCCCGTCCGGCCTCGGCGGTCTCCTGGTGCTCACCGGCGTCGCGGGCATCGCGGGCGGTCGTCTCAGCGGCGCCCTGGTCGACCGCTTCGGCCCGGTGAGGACGTTCGCCATCGCCGTCGCCGCCTTCACCGCGGCGATGGCGGGACTGGCGCTGGCCTGGTCGCTGCGCCCGGCGCACCTGGCATTCGTCCTCGTCCCGCTCCTGGTGTGGTCGGCGGCGGCCTGGGCGGTGCCCCCGCCCGTCCAGACGCGCCTTCTGGCGCTGGCCGGTGCGAAGACCGGCCCGCAAGTGCTGGCGCTCAGCAGCAGCGCCGTCTACGCGGGCGCCTCGCTCGGCGCGGGCCTCGGCGGCTGGCTGCTCGGCACTCTGGGGTCGGGCTCGCTGCCGCTCGCCGCGGCGGCCTGCTCGCTGGGAGCGTTGGGCCTTTTCGGACTGGCTCAGCGCGGCGCATCCGAACCCGTCCCGGACGGCGGGCTCGGCGCCGCCGAGGGCCGCGGGGCGAACGTCTGACCTGCGGGGCGGCCGCGCCGGTGCGAGTGTGTGGGTTGGCACCGGCGCGACCATGATCCCGACCGCGGTCGAGTGGTCCAATTCTGCCGCATCCCAGGTTGCACAGGGGTTGCGCCGCCACCAGGTGTCGCCGACGCCACAGGAACCTCGCCGCGGGGTTGACGGGCCTGCGCATGTCGCGGAGTTTCGAGGCGGACAGGCGACCATCTCAGCGACAACCGCGAGGAGCCACGTGACGTCGACCGATCACCCGCGCTACCCGTTCCCGTGCCAGGACGTCCCGGTCGACGGTCGTCGCCCCGACGATCCGATGGGGCTGTCCCCTCTCTACGAAGGGCTCGCGCCCGTCACGCGGGTCCGCCTTCCGGAGGGGCACGAGGCGTTCCTGGCCACGGGGCACAGGGAGTGCGTGCGCGTTCTGCGCGAGCAGGACACGTTCCGCCGCGCGGGCGCCGACGCGATCCCGCCTTACCCGCCCACCTCCCCGACGATGCTGGCACGGGACGGTCGGGAGCATCGCGTGCACCGGGACCTGGTCGGCAACGCCTTCGCACCCGCCCGGATCGACCGGTACCGGCCGATCGGCGACCGGCTCATCACCGGGCTGCTCGACTCGCTCGCCCGCGCGGGCGGCCCGATCGAGGTCAACGAGCAACTCGCCCTGCCCCTCACTCTCGGCGTCATCGGCAGCGTGATGGACCTGCCGGACGACGACCTGCCGCTGTTCAGGAGGTGGGGCGACATGTTCCTGTCCACGGGCGAGAACCGCGCCGCCGAGAACGAGCGCGCGGTGCTGGAGATGAGCGGCTACATGGCCGAGCGCCTCGGCGGACTCATGGCGGACGCGGAACCCGGCTCCGAGGAGGGCGGCCTCCTCTCCGTGATCGCCGCCAACGCAGTCCGCCGGCGCACGAGCTTGGAGGAGGCAGCGCTCCTGGCCGCGAGCCTCGTTGTCGCGGGCTGGGAGACCACGGCCGCCGCGATCGCGGGCTTCCTGTTCCGGCTGCTCACCACCCGGCAGGACGGTGGCGAGACCCTCTACCGCCTCCTCGCGGCCCATCCCGATCGCATCCCCGGCGCGGTCGAGGAACTGCTGCGCACCACCCCCGGCACCGCGTTCGAATCCGCGCAGCCGCGTCGGGCCGTCCGCGAGGTGGAACTCGGGGGCGTCCGGCTGCGCGAGGGCGACCTGGTGATTCCGGCGACCGACCGCGCCAACCGCGATCCGGCCGTGTTCGAAGACCCCGAGCGCATCGACCTTGGGCGCGCCCGGAACCCCCACCTCGCCTTCGGAGCCGGGCCCCACGTGTGCCTGGGCGCGCCGCTGGCCCGCCTGGAGCTCACCACCGTCCTGCGCGAACTGACCCGCCGCTTCCCGGATGCCCGGCTGCATCACGCACCGGACGAGGTCGTCTGGAACACCGTCACGTTGATCCGCCATCCGGCGGAGCTCTGGCTCGACCTGGAGCCGCCGGAACGGGACGGGTGACCTATCCTGGCCACCATGATCGATCCAGCGCCCGATTGGGAACAGCGCATGGCCGGCCTCTGGGGCGCCTTCGACGACCACGAGCCCGCCGACTTCCTCCGGAAGGTCCAGGCCCTGACCGCCGAGCTTCCGCCCGGGGACGCCGTCGGCGAGTACGAGCTGGCGTCCGCGCACGACTCGACCGGCAACGAGACGGAGGCCGCCGACCACTACCAGCGGGCCTTCGCCGCCGGCCTCCCCGAAGCGCGGCGCAGGCAGGCCGTGATCCAGTACGCCAGCACGCTCCGCAATCTCGGCCGGGCCGAGGAGAGCGTCGCCCTCCTGACCGCGGAGCGCGAGGCCGGCTCGGACGAGCTCGACGACGCCGTCACCGCGTTCCTCGCACTCGCGCTCACCGACGTCGGCCGCGAACGCGAGGCGGCGGGCCTGGCGTTGGGCGCCCTGTCCCGCCACCTCCCCCGCTACAACCGCTCCCTCTCCAACTACGCGAAGGCCCTGACCCAGGACGACCCCACCAGCTAGGCGTCGCATCCCGCAGTTCTGTCGACGCGGACGCCGGTCGATTGGCCGCTCTAGGCGGTGCGCCCGCGATGGTGGCTGCAACCACGCAGAAAGCCAGGTCCGCGGCGCGTCGGTGTCGCTGGTCTAGAAGCGGACGTAGGCCCATCCCAGTGCGGTTTGCTGTCCTACCCCCAGACCACAGGACTGGCCCGGCCCAGGGCTAGCCAAACGGCTCGGCATCACAACGCGACCCGTGCAGCAGAGGGCCCGTGCGACAGGACATGGTTCGCAACTCGCTCCAGCGCCGCCGGGCCCGGACGGCGCGACAGCCGGCGAGCCGCCCGTGCGCGCGGCCGTCTCCTCGCGACTGCGGCATCGCGCGCACGCGCGCCGGTCGATGACAGCACCGCAAAAAGGGTCCGAGTGTAATCATCTGCCGAAATGAGAAAGGCCCCGCCGGTAACGGCGGGGCCTTTCTACAATATGTGTCCGGCGGCGTCCTACTCTCCCACACGGTCTCCCATGCAGTACC